>CAYQVN010000013.1:13952-17926 GCA_964420895.1 uncultured Nitrospirota bacterium
AAAAAAGCCCCACACCGTAAGGTGCAGGGCTTTTCTGAGGGCGCGTTCCGGTCAGGACCGGAACCGCTTGTGGCCGTGGAAAACCATAAATCGAAGGACAATCAGGAAACCGAGAGGAAGCATGATAAGAGCAAAATCGAGCCATCCATCTTCCACTGGCACAGGCTGCGTGGAAAGAGCACAGCCTCCCCCGCCGCCGCCACCGCCACCGCCGGATGAAGCGGCCGGGCTTTCGACCGTTGCCGGGATTCCAATATATCCGGGATCGCTGATCGACCCGTTGACCTGTCCGTCATCATCCCCGGCAGCACCGTCGGTCAGGACGATCTGCAAGGAATTTCCACTGATCACGGCATCATACAGGGCATAATCGCCATTTTCATCCTCTTTCCAGTATTCCGCATTCGCCGGCAGGGTGGAGGTCGTTTTCAACGTCACCGTAACGCTTTCACCGGGATCAAGACCGGTGACCTTGAACTGTACCCCGCCATAGGGAAAATCGACGTTCCGAATACTGGCTTCCGAAAGGGGCTGGGCGAGGAAAAGGACCTCTTCCAGACGGGCACTCTCTGCCAGCAGCACAGAGAGGGCGCCATATCCCGTCAGAAAGGTCGCCGTATCCTCATCGAGCCGGTCGGGAATCCCATCATTGTCGGAATCCAGACCGTCTTCGTTTAAGTCGAGGGCTCCATCATTATCGGAATCAAGATCGAGGGCATCAATGGTTCCATCAGCATCGGTATCGGCCGGAAGATCGTCGTCTCCAAACTCCTCGCCATCGGAAACGCCGTCTCCATCGCTGTCCGCAAGGTTCGTACTCAGGCCGAACTGTGCCTCGATCTGATTCAGGAGCCCATCACCGTCGGCATCCCCAACGGGACCGTCGGAGTCATCGTTATCCCGGTAATTGGGGACATCGTCCCCATCGGAATCACCTTCTCCTTCGGCGCTGTCGGATTTACCGTCATTGTCGGAGTCCGAATCAAGTGCATCGTAGATTTCATCCCCATCGGAATCGAGAGGGGTTGCATTCGACCCGAATTCCGTCAGGTCATCGATCCCGTCGTCGTCTCCATCGACCCGGTTCGGGTAGAACATGTAGGTCGCCTCCAGCGAATTGGACAGACCGTCGCCGTCCTGGTCCGCCGACGGACCATCACTGTCGTCCCTATCAACGTAATTTTCGATCCCGTCATCATCGTCGTCATCCGTCCCTTCCTGTTGGTCGGAAACGCCGTCGTTATCGGAATCGGCATCAAGGGCATCAATGGTCCCGTCGCCGTCCGAATCGGAGGCAGACGCCCGGGGACCGTATTCCGTGAAATCGTCGATGCCATCTTCATCGGAATCTTCTTCGTCGATGTCGGTCCCTGCCTCGTATTCCGTCAGATTCGACAGGCCGTCTTCGTCCAGATCATCGGAGGCATCCGATGCAGCGGTCGGATCCAACTGATAGGTCACCTCAAATCCATCGGAGAGGCCATCCCCGTCGCTATCCTCATCTACGGGAGAGGTCCCGGTCTGATACTCCTGCAGATTGGAGAGACCATCACCGTCGGCATCGGAGGCGGCATCGGAGGCGTCGGAAAGATCGAGCCCGTACTGGCTTTCAAACCCATCGGGCATGCCATCTCCGTCGGTGTCACCGTTGGAAAGCGCCGAGACCAGATTGTTAACATTCAGCCGCCCGCCGGTAACGCTCTTTCCCGTCATGGATGCGATGGGATCCACATTATTCAGGATCTGGTCCTTCAATTCCTGATAGGTAAGCCCGGGCGAAACGGAAAGGGCCAGGGCCGCAGCCCCCGTCACAAAGGGCGAAGCCGCGGACGTTCCGCTGAAATAGGCATAGTTGCCGCCCGGCGAAGTGGTATAAATGGACGATCCGGGTGCGCCGAGATCTACCGTCGTTTCGCCGTAATTGGAAAATGAACTCAACAGATCATTCTTGTCGGTGGCAGCCACGGAAATGATGTTCGCCAGACTGTAGTTGGAGGGATAATGGGAGGAGGTATCGGTGTTCTTCCCGCTGTTCCCGGCCGAGGTCACCACCAAAACGCCGGCATTTTTCAGATCGGCAAAGGCCGATTCCAGGGCGGAGGAATAGGAGGAACCGCCCCAACTGCAGTTCACCACACGGGCTCCCTGATCGGCGGCATAATTCAGCGCCGAAATCGCATCGGCCACAGTGCCGCTTCCATAGGAGATGAACTTCACCGACATGATCCGGACATTCCAGCAGACCCCGGCCACGCCGGCACCGTTGTTCCCCACGGCGCCGATGATCCCGGCAACCTCGGTCCCGTGCCGGTCTTCGCTTGTCCCGTCATAGGTCGAGGCATCACCGTGATTGAAATCCCAGCCGTGAACATCATCGACATAACCGTTTCCGTCGTCGTCGACTCCGTTCCCGGCGATTTCATTCGGGTTGGTCCAAATATTGTCGGCAAGGTCGGAATGCGTGTAATCAATCCCTTCATCGACGACCGCCACCACAATGGAGGAGGAACCTGTCGACTTGTCCCAGGCCTCTACGGCATCGATGTCGGCATCATTCGTCCCGCCGCCGGAACCCGTATTATGAAATCCCCACTGGTTTGAAAAGGAGGTGTCATCGGGAGTGCCCGTGGTGTGGACGATATAATTGGGTTCACTGAAGAGGACCTCCGGCACCTCCCGAAGGATGTGCTCCGCCTCATCGACACTCAGGGATTCGGGCAAACGGATACGGGCAAGACTCTGCCCGCTCAACATCTTGACCAGAATCATATCATGGTCGGCCAAAAGGTCCGTCACCCTTGCCGGGGTAATCTCCGATGCGAAACGTACGAGGATTTCGTGCTCCACATAGGGTTTTTCCGATGTCTCTTCCATGACTCCCGGTTCCTCCTGTAGATCAACCTGCAGGGTTTTCGGTGCAGGAGAAAGATGCTCCTCTTGCGGGGAAACGTCTCCCTCCCTTCGATCCTCCGTGGAGGTCTCCGAATTGCCCGATCCCAGGTTCACGGAATCGACATCAAAGGAAGAATCTTCCTGAATGCGTTCGACATTCAATGATGGAATCAACAGGAAACATAAAATGAAAAATGCAATAAACAACAACCCGATCTGTTTGATTTTGCTGACTGATTTTTTCATAACGCCCTCAAAAAAAATGCCGAACCTCAAGAAACAAACAGGTTCGGCCTCGCCACAAGCATCAAAAAAAATAACCGAACCTCAAAGAGCAAACAGGTTCGGCTTCGCCACAAGCAAAAAAAACGCCGAACCTCAAAAACAAACTTGGTTCGGCTGATACAGATCTTACAATACCATTTATCGTAAGAACCTACTTCGGTAGCCCCTCGACCTGGATTCCAGGCAGGTAGCTTTGCGCCTCACCCTCGCGGATGGTTTGCCTTTGTCGGTAAATTTACCGTCAAATGTCTATGTCTGTTGCAAGTTCCCTTCCGGCATCACCTCCTTGATCGTTCCTGTCTCATCCTGAATGATTCAACGCCCCCGCTCGCGTCCCCCGATCGTCCTGACGAACAGGGTATCGAGGAGGGCCTTCTATCTATGTATAGTTTCATTATAGGACCGCCCCCCTATGCCGTCAAGAAAAAAATTACAATATTTTGGCAATATTCGACCTTTCGGTGGGGTTTTCTCCTAAATACTAGAAATATAAGGCATTAATTTCAAATTTTAAATTATGGATAAGCAAATTGGAGAGAAAACAGTCTGCATCGAAGTCGGATCAGCACCGAAAAACCGCAGGAATCACTGTAAACAACGAAAAGCCTCGTCAATCCGGTCCAGACCTTTTTCAATCATTTCCATCGATGTCGCATAAGACAGGCGGATATAGCCGTCATCTCCGAAGGCTGAACCGGGAACCACGGCCACCTTGGAGGCATCGAGGAGATAGTCGGCAAGGTCAAGAGAGGATTGAATCGGGTGTTCCCCTGCTTTTCTACCGTACAGATCGGCAA
>CAYQVN010000014.1:0-5225 GCA_964420895.1 uncultured Nitrospirota bacterium
TGTTATGCCCCGTCCGCCGCTGTGACGTAAATGGCGTAATCCATCTTGAAGGATCAGAAAAAAATTCTTCCCTCTTCAGCCTATCTCATGGGAGAATATGGAATCGACGGTGTTTACATGGGAGTTCCTGTGAAATTGGGTGCCGGGGGAATGGAACGTATTCTGGAGATCGAGCTGTCGGAAGCAGAGCGCTCTCTCCTGCAGACCTCGGCCGATGCCGTCCGTGCTACACTTTCGAAGCTCGGACAATCATGACGGCTTCGTAAAAAGTCCGTCTGCTGCGTTTATCAGGTTTAGAGATCGTTGCGACGTACAGAAAAGTACGTCTCACTCCTCAAAACCTTCGCGCCTTGCATCCGGAACTTTTTACTGTGCCGTTGAAATCAGATTCATTCGAGTCCATCAATCATGAAAGAAATCTCCTTTGACAGGATCGTGGAAGAAGTCCGTAAGTCCTGTATGGAAGCCAACTGCGTCATTGAAGAGGATGTGGCTTCCGCGCTTCGACATGCCCTGGAAAAAGAAGAATCCCCCATCAGCAAGAAAGCCCTGGAAGTGATCCTGGAAAATCATGAGGCGGCGAAGAAAAAACAGATGCCCCTCTGCCAGGATACGGGTGCGGCCGTTTTTTTTATAGAAGTCGGCCAGGACGTCCGGATAGTGGGAGGTCTGCTGGAAGACGCCGTCAATGAAGGGGTCCGGCAGGGGTATGCCGACGGGTATCTTCGGAAATCGATCGTGGCCAATCCCCTGACCCGCCGCAATACGGGGGACAATACTCCGGCGGTCATCCATTATGACCTGGTGCCGGGGGACCGACTGAAAGTCCTTTTCTGCCCCAAGGGGGGCGGCAGTGAGAATATGAGCTATCTTACCATGTTGAAACCGGCCGATGGAATCGAGGGAGTGCGCAAGGTGGTCGTCACGGCCGTGAAGAAGGCGGGTTCCAATCCCTGTCCACCGGTCATTGTGGGGGTCGGGATCGGAGGGACCTTTGAGAAATGTGCAATCCTGGCCAAGAAGGCCCTGACCCGGCCTCTGGGAAGTCCAAGCCCGAAGATGGAACTGGCACGACTGGAAGAATCACTGCTGGAGGAGATCAACAAACTCGGTATCGGTACCATGGGCTTGGGAGGAAGAGTTACCGCCCTCGCTGTTCATATCGAGACCTTTCCCTGTCACATCGCGTCACTGCCGGTCGCCGTAAATCTCAATTGTCATGCTTCCCGTCACAAAGAGTTCATACTCTGAGGAGACAACTGCCATGTCCGGGCCGATTCGGCTGAATACGCCGCTCAAGGATGAAGAGATCGCCAAGCTGAACATCGGGGACATTGTTCTTTTGAACGGTGTTGTTTATACCGCGCGGGATGCCGCTCATCAACGCATGCTCGAGACCCTGGAACAGGGCGGTGAGTTGCCCTTTGATCCGTCTGGTCAGGTGATTTATTACGTCGGTCCGGCGCCGGAGCCTCCCGGTCAGGTGATCGGTTCCGCCGGTCCCACGACGGCCGGCCGAATGGATCCCTACACGCCGGAATTGCTTCGACTCGGTTTAAAAGGAATGATCGGGAAAGGGCAGCGTTCGCGGGAAGTGATTCAAAGTATGGTGGAGTACCGGGCGATCTATTTTACGGCCGTGGGAGGCGCTGCAGCTCTCCTGGCGGAGAAGATCAAAGAAAGCCGTGTCATCGCCTACCCGGATCTCGGTCCGGAAGCGATTCGACAGATTGTCTTTGACGATTTTCCCGCGATTGTTGCCAATGACATCCACGGTCAGGATCTGTTCAAAACGGGGTGGAAGCGTTACCGTCGCAGGAAGAAACGCAAGACCGGTTAGCGGTTTCTGCAAGAGGATCTGATGCGGTTACATGCCTTCATCTTGCTCTCCCTGTTCATTCTTTGTTCCCTCTCCTGTGCCGTTAACCCGGTGACAGGGAGACAGGAATTTGCCCTGATCTCGGAAGATCAGGAAATTCGGATCGGACGAAACAACGATCCCGAAATCCTGGAGAAGTTCGGTTACTATCCTGACCCTCCCCTCCAGACCTACGTGCGTTCGATTGGAGTAAATTTGGCGCAGCTCTCTCATCGTCCGAACCTCCCTTTTCATTTCAAGGTAGTCGATTCACCTTCCATCAATGCCTTTGCCCTGCCGGGTGGATATGTCTATGTGACCCGGGGAATTCTGGCCGTGCTGAATGACGAAGCGGAACTGGCCGGGGTCCTGGGACATGAGATCGGTCATGTTACGGAGCGTCATAGTGTGCAGCAGATCTCCGCAGCCATGGGGCTGCAGTTGACCTCCCTGGTACTCTCCACCGCCGTCCAGGGGGGGAGCGGCATGCAACAGCTCAGTGATCTGATCCTGACAGGGGTCATGCAGGGGTATGGCCGAAAAAAGGAATTCCGCGCCGATATCCTCGGTCAGGATTACATGACCCGGGCTGGTTATGACCCCTATGCAGCGGTCGAATTCCTCGCGACCCTTGAACGCACTGAAAGGGCCCCCCGTGATCCGGTGACCCATTGGTTGACCGCCTCCCATCCCTATGCCGCGGAACGGATTGAAAAGGCTGGACGCCATGCCGCAGTACTCTCCCCCCGCCCCGGCGCCGGGAGAAAAAATCGTGAGCAGTATCTCGCCCGAATCGATGGGATAGTTTACGGGGGAGGCGAGCGGGCAGGGCGTCTTCAGAGCGGTGTGTATGAGAATCGCTTTTTCCGGGTCCGATGTAACGTGCCGGCCGGCTGGAAGGTCAAGACGGCAAGGGACCGGTGGCAGGCGCAACGGGAGAAGGGCGGCCCGCGGCTCAATTTCCAGATGGTGAAAATGGAAAAAATAATGGATGTCGATGCCTTTGCCGTCTCTGTGGAGAAGAAGGCCGGGCTTCGACCGGGAAAATTGGTCGGTCGGAAGCGGCAAAACGGTTTTGACCTGTTGATGGTCCGGTATCAGGTTCAGGGAAAATCGGGACCGGTCAGGCTTTTCGGGGGCTATCTCGTGGGCGAACGCATCGGGGTGTTCCTTCAGGGCGTTGCGTTACCGGGCGATGCAGTCCCGATGGAGGAGGCCGGAAGATCGGTTTTGCAGAGCCTGCGTGTATTAAGTCTTGAGGAGGCACGGAAGATCCCTGTGTTGCGGATTCGTTTGCACAAGGTTCGTCCCGGGGATACCTTCCCGAAGCTGGCCCGGCAATTTACAGAGGACCCCGGCAGAGCGAAGGAGGTGGCGGTGATCAATCATATGGATCTGAATGCTTCCCTTCGTCCCGGCATGACTCTCAAAGTGATTGCCTATGATCGGGAGGGAAAGTGATTCCATCTCTAAAAGTGCTCGACAACAAGAAATCCAACCCCGGGGGATTTGTTCCCCTGCTCCTTCTGCTTTTTTGCCTTGCGGCATGCGTGCCGGTACAGCCCCATCGTGTCCGGGAAGACAGTCTGGCCCGGGCGAACGCGGCTTATCAAGAGGGGCGCTATCGGGAGACGATCCGCGTCTACCAGTCCTATCTAACGCGAAATCCGGGTACGGCACTGCCACCCCCGGCGGCGTTGAATTACGGACGTTCCTATTATTCACTTCGTGAACCGGAAAAGGCTCGACGTATTTTCGAGGCGCTGATGGAGTCTACCCCCGGGACCCCCGAGGCGGCGCAGGCGAAACTCCTGACTGCGAGAATCGCTGTGGACTCGAATCAGGAAGAAGAAGCCTTGGCGCTGTTGCGCTCCCTTCTCCGGGAGACGCAGGACCGGGAAGTGATGGCCCATAGTTATCTGCTGCGGGGAGAGATCTTTTTGCAACGAGATGACTCGGAACTGGCCCTGTCGCAGTTCAAAAAGGCCCTTTTCCTGGTTGGAGAAGGCCCAGCAGGGCGGACGGTTTATGAAGAGATGGCAGGGGCCATGGAGCGTTCCCTGCCGGACGACCTGCTCCGGCGTATCGTTCAGGAAAGTCCGGAGAGCTTTCCCGGGGATGTCGCCCTGTATGTGACGGGGCATCGCGCCTGGAGAGAAGGGGACTATGTCCGGGCATCACAAATTTTCAAGGAATTTGTCGAACGTTTCCCGACCCACCCCTTGCGTGATACGGCGGATCACTTCGTGGCACAGGAGGGGAACATTGAGTCCCTTCAGAATCTTCGCATTGGCTGTATCGTTCCACAAAGCGGACCTTTAAAAGGGATCGGCAATCAGGTTCTGCAGGGGGTCCGTCTTTCCCTGGATAATTTCAATACCATGCTTGGTGAGGAGAAGGTTTCCCTGGTCGTTAACGATTCAAAAGGAGATTCCCATCGGGCGGCATCCGCGATGATCTCTTTGGCCCGGAATCCGAATGTCGTGGCCGTAATCGGACCGGTGACCAGCCGTGCCGTGGTCGAGACGGCGATGACGGCGGAAGAATATTCACTCCCCCTCATTACACCGACGGCTTCAGCGGAAGGGATCGGGGAGTTGGGGAGGGAGATCTTCAGGAATGCCATGACCAATGAAGGACAGGCCCGGACGATTGCCCGTTATGCTGTGGAACAGCGGGATCTTCATTTCTTTGCGGTTCTCTATCCGGACGATTATTACGGTATGGAACTGGCAAAGCTTTTTGAAGAAGAGGTGATGGATCTGGGGGGAGAGGTTTTCTGCCGGATCCCCTATAAGAGAGGGGCCGTCGATTTCGGACCGGAGATCCGGCAAATCGTCGACGCCGATATTGCGGGCATTCTTTCCCGGAATTTCGATATGATCGACCTGAATGAATACCCCATGGAGGAGTGGCGCGAAAATTATTTTCCCAGTTTCGACGCCCTTTATCTTCCGGGGTATGCCGAAGATGTGGGATTGATCGCTCCGCAACTTGCCTATTACAATATCGAGAAGGTCCAGTTGCTGGGAAGTCATAACTGGAATTCACCGGAACTGACCCATCGAGGCGAACGTTTTGTCGAGGAGGCGGTGTTTACCGACGGATTTTTCGTGGAGACCACACATACGGACATTGCGGAATTTGTCCAGGCCTATCGTCATGCCTATGGAGAGGAACCGACCCTTTTTGCCGCCCAGGCCTATGATGCAGCGGAAATGATCCTGCAGGTCCTGTTCCAGGGGGGGCGTTCACGGGAGGATATCCGTAAGGGGTTGGGAACCTTTTGGAATTATCCCGGGGTTTCCGGCCTGACCCGGGTCCTGCCGGACGGAGAAATGGAGAAGGAGCTTTTTCTCATCCAGGT
>CAYQVN010000014.1:5325-17510 GCA_964420895.1 uncultured Nitrospirota bacterium
CAAGACGCCCGTCCCGTGCTCCGTTTCTATACCTGGTCCAGACCTTCCATTACGATCGGTTATTTCCAGAAAGTGGTTGATGAGTTCGATCTTCGGGGCTGTAAGGCCCGGGGCTGGGATGTCGTCCGCCGCCTGACGGGTGGGCGGGCCGTTTTTCATGATCAGGAACTGACCTACAGTATCCTTCTGCCCCGGTCCGCGCCGGGGGCGGCGGGGAGCGTGCTGGAGAGTTATCGAACTCTCAGCGGAGGGCTCCTTGCCGGTCTCCGTCTCCTGGGACTCGATGCCGAGCTGGTTTCATTTCATGGAGGAAAAAAGCGCCGCCGCAGGTCCGGAGAACGATCACCCCACTGTTTCGCTTCTCCCTCGTGGTACGAAATCACAGTAGGAGGGAAGAAGCTGGTGGGGAGTGCCCAGCGGCGGATGCCCTACGGAATCCTGCAGCAGGGGTCCATTCTGATCTCCACGGTGGGCCATGAAAAATTATATGAAGTTTTACGGAAATCTTCCGATAAGACGGGAGAAGAGGGAATGACCTCCATCAGCGCCTGCCTGGAGGGATTCCGTGAGATCGATCAACTGAAAGAATCACTGAAAAGAGGTTTCCGGCAATCCCTGGGGATCGAGTTCATTCATACGGAGTTGACCCGGAAAGAGGAGCTTCAGTCCGATCGTCTCGACCGGAATCGTTACCGATCACGGGAGTGGAATTGGCACAGAAAATCCTGATATTTCAGGAAATTTGATCAAACAATCATTCTTGACAGAAATTGAAATACCGTGATATCTTTAAATGGTAGAAGAAAATGACATCTTGGTTTGTAAGTCACTAAGATTACATCATTATTTTAAATATTTGCCCATATCCAAATTTCCGTCATTCAATAAGACTGAGGCCAACGGGTTTCTTCAGTGACCGTTTTCAGTGAATGAAAACGGTATGACTCCAAAGAAGGTTACCATGGGATTCTTCGATTTTGTCAAACCGAAAGACAGAAGAAACAAGGCAGATAAGAAGAAGAATAAGATCCTTCAAAAGGCCCAGAAATTTGCCCGGAAGGGGCAGATCGATAAAGCGATTGCCGAGTGGCAGAGCCTGCTGAAGAACAAGGCCGATGATGCGACGATCTACAATACGATCGGAGACCTCTATTTAAAGGGTCAACGGCGTGAAGATGCCGTACAAGCCTATCGTCAGGCATCGGAGATCTTTACCAGCACCGGTTTTTCCCTCAAGGCGATTGCCGTCAACAAGAAGATTCTGAAACTTGATCCCGAAAACATCGATGCCCTGGCCTGTATGGCACAACTCAACCGGGAACGGGGGATGATCAACAATGCCAAGGAATGTTATCTCTCCATTGCCGGTTATCATCTGAAGACGGGTTCTCATGATCTGGCTCTCGAAGCCTATCAGAACATCGTCGACATGGATCCCAAAAACCTCAAGATCAAGGTCGGCCTCGCAGAACTCTATCTGAAAGAAGATATGATCGAGGAAGGTGGGCGGATTTACGGGGAAGTGGTCGATGCTCTCCTGGAACAGAACCGGTTAGATGATGCAGAAGAACTCTGCAAGAAGGGTGAAACGCACCATCTTGCTTCAGAAGATGTTACCCGTTACATGGCGGAGATCCATCTGGCCCGGGGCAATATCGACCTGGCCAGTGAATGTTGCAAGAAACTGGAAGAAGATGCTTCACAGGATCCCCGGACGGCTTTACTCAAGGCCGAAATCATGGTCCGCAATGGAGAGGTCGAGGAGGGGATGGCCCAGCTTCGCTCCATTGAACGTACAGAGTTGACGGAACACGACCGGATCAAGATCTACCGTTTCCTCTTGGAGGCGACGGAGTTTGATCAGGCGGTCGAGGTCCTGAGTGATCTATTTGATTCGTATGCCTCTTCCGGACGTTTTGATGAACTGCTCGGTCTCTATCAGGCGATCCTGGACCTGGACCCGGACAACCTCCGGGTTCGGCAGCAGATTATCGATTTATTGAACAAGCTGGAACGCAAGACTGAAGTCGCCCAACACTATAAAGAGATGGGTCGGATTTATGCCGATTCCGGCGAGGTTGAAAAAGCCCGGAATGTTCTTCAAAAGGTCTTGGAGTTTTCGCCCGATGATCCGGAAGTCGCAGCCCGACTGCGCGGCCTGAGCGGCGATGGGCCGGCAGAAGGGACGGTGGAATATGGTGAAGTGACCCTGGAGACTGTCGATGCGACGACGGAGTCGGAAGAGGTCGGTTCGAAAACCTATGTCCTTGAGGAGGATGAAGGAGATGGATCGATCGAATCGACGGACTTGCCCGATGAGGAGGTGGAGGATGCTCTCGCACCTGAAGATGGGGGTACGGAACAGAAAACCTTCCTCGCCGATAACCTTACCGAGGCCGATGTCTATTTCAAGTATGGCCATCTCGACAAGGCGATTGCTCACCTGCAGAAGAATCTTGATCAAGTCCCCGATCATATTGAGACGCATGAACGGTTGCTCCAGGTCTACGTAGAACGCGGTGACATTCCGGAGCAGGTCAATACGCTCCTGACCCTGGCGGGGCTCTATGAAACCGCGGGCGATCTGGAAAATTATGATAAGGCTTTGAATGAAGTCCTCACCCTCGATCCGGAGAACACTGAAGCCCAGAAGAAACTTCAGGAAGGACCGACGGCACTCGCTCCCTCTGCCCTCGATGGGGCGCCGGAAGAGGCGGAAGATCTGACCTTTGAACTGGAAGCGGAAGAGACCACGGAAGAATCCCTTGCCGATTCGCCTCAACCGGCAGAGAGTATGACGGATGAGGGTGAAGTGACGGAAGGTTCGATTGCCGATCTGATCGAGGAAGCCGATTTCTATCAGCAACATGGCATGGCCGATGAGGCCCGGTCCGTCTATAAAAATATTCTTGCCTTCCATCCCGACCGTACCGATATAGCTGAGAAGCTCGCTGCGATTGCCGGTGAAGACGTTGCAGCGCCGAACCTGTCGGCGGAAACGGCAACCGCACCGGAAGGCACGGAGTCTTCTGTTGACGCTGCGTCGGATTTCATTGACTTTGCCGAGGAGTTGCGCCAGGAATTTGATACGGCGGGACAGGAAGAAGGGAGCGGGGATCAGGGCGAAGATGACTTTGCGGCGGAACTCCGCCGTGAGGTGGAACAATCGATTGTCTCCGATGCCCATGTTTTCGGTGAGACTGATGTCATGAATGTCTTCAATGAATTCCGGGAAGGGGTCCAGCAGGAACTCGGTGATGAAGACTATGAAACCCACTATAACCTGGGGATTGCCTATCTGGAAATGGGGTTGATCGACGAGGCGGCGGAAGAATTCGTGACCGCCTCCGGAGATCCCAAACGTGTCATGGACTGTATTACCATGGTCGGCCTCTGTTATATCCAGAAGGGGAAATATCCCGAAGCGTTACAGGAACTGGAGAAAGGCCTGGCCCTTGAGGGCCGAACCGATGACGAGTATGTCGGGGTGCGCTATGAAATTGCCAAGGTCTGTGAATTAAGCGGGGACAACGAACGTGCCGCTCAGGAACTCCTCCGGGTTCATGAAGTCAATCCCCGTTACCGGGATGTTGCACAGAAGCTCAAGGCACTCGGCGTTCAAAGGCAGGACGTCCCCCAGGGCGGAGGCTCTCCGACCAAGGACAACAAGGTTTCCTACATCTGAGTCTCCTCAGTCGGAAAGGATGAGAAGAACAATTTCTAACGGAATGCCATCATGAGTTATCTCTCTTTTTATGGATTACAGGGCCAACCCTTTTCCAACTCCCCCGACAATCGATTCTATTTTGGCAGCGGACAACATTCCGAAGCCCTTCTGCGTTTGAAGTATGCCGTCGACTCCATGAAGGGGCTTGCTGTCCTGATCGGTGATATCGGTACGGGAAAGACGACCCTGGCACGGCGCATGCTGGATGAACTTCCTGAAGACGTCTATGAATCGGCCCTCCTGATCATTATCCATTCCAGCGTCACTCCGGAATGGTTACTCAAGAAGATTTCCGTACAACTCGGTGTGCCGGAAGTTGCGGACAGTAAAGTCGAGATCTTAGGGCAACTCTATCACCGTCTCATGGAGATCCACGAGGAGGGGCGTAAGCCCGTTGTGCTGATTGATGAAGCCCAGATGCTCAACAGCCGGGAGTTGATGGAGGAATTCCGGGGCTTGCTGAATATCGAGGATACGCACGGCAAGTTACTCTCCTTCGTTTTTTTCGGCATGCCCGGTTTGAATGAATGCCTTGCCCTTGATCCACCCCTGGAGCAACGAGTCGCCTTCAAATACAAGCTCAGATCCCTCGATCCGGAAGCCACGGAGGCCTATATCCGCCATCGTTTGAATGTTGTCGAATGTGAACGAGACCTCTTCACGCCGGAGGCCTATCATGCCATTCATGAGTATTCCCGGGGGATCCCACGCTTGATCAATACCCTCTGCGATAACGCCCTCTTTGAAGGGTTTCTGGTCAAGAAAGAGACGGTCGACCGGGACCTGATCGTAGAGATCTCCAAAGACCTGGACCTGGAAAAACGGCCGATGGCAATCCTTGAGGATGCGGAAGACGAAGTGGAAAATATCATCGAGCGAATCGGCGAATAGACGGTCAACTCCTTTTCAGCTTGTCCCTTTTCACCCCCCTGTGGTATAACCCATCCATCATATTGGAAAAACCTTGATCTGTGGGGGTACCTATGGATTCTCCTGCCGGTGAAATGCGGGACCTTTCAAAAAAGACGCCGGACCGGGTAGCCGGTCTCATCGAAAAGGCACGGCAAAACGGTGCCGACCATGCCGTTCTGATTCCGGCATCATCGGTGGTAACGGCCTCCTGGGTCGTGTGGAAGTGCCGGTATGGTTGTGAGGATTTTGGCCGCACACATACTTGTCCTCCCCATTCCCCTACCTGGAAAGAAACGGCCGATCTACTGCGGGAATATGAAAAGGTCCTCCTGATTCAGTCGGACCAGAGTTTCCGGATCCGTTATCTAGCCTATTTTCTGGAACGGGAGGCCTTTCTGCTCGGTTTTCACAAGGCCTTCGGGATGGGGGCCGGGCCGTGCCGCCTCTGTGAATCCTGTGATGTCCATGAGCCCTGTCGACGGCCCGAGGAATCCCGTCCCTCTATGGAAGCCTGCGGGATCGATGTCTATGCCACGGTCCGGAAACATGGTTTCGAAGTTGCCCCACTGAAGAATGAGAAGGAGTCACAGCACTCCTTCGGACTGGTTCTGTTGCAATGATTGACGATTTAACTCCCGCACAGAAGATCAAGGAAATCAGTTCCGCCTACTGGCAGTCGCAGGCGCTCTTTGCCGCTCTGCGGTTGAACCTTTTTGAGGTTCTGTCCAGCAAGGGCGGCTCCGCAGAAGTTCTTGCCCGGAAGGTGCAGGCCGATCCGGATGCCCTGGAACGCCTCCTCGATTCTCTGACTGCCCTGGGACTGATTGAGAAGTCGGGGAATGAATATCTGCTTCCTGCGGGGATGCGCCCCTTTCTCACGGAAGAGGGGGGGAGGAACATGTCGGCTTCGATCGCCCACATGGAACATCTTACGGCGACCTGGTCTCGCCTGGAGGAGTCGGTACGCTCGGGAGAGCCGGTTTCCTATGACGAGAACATCCCCGACGCTGAACTTAGACTCCGCACGACAAAGTTCATGGCCGCCATGGAGGGCTATGCCGCGGTGATTGCAGAGGAGATGGTCCGCCGCTTCCCCTTGAAAGGGGATGAAAGGATCCTCGATCTCGGATGCGGTCCGGGGACTTTTTTTAGAAAATATCTGAAGTCCTATCCCGGGGTGCAGGCAGAAGCGGCCGATGTTGATGACGTGATCCCCATTATCGAAAGTCATCTGAAAGCGGAGCATCTGGCCGGGCGGGCCAACCTGCACAAGGGCGATTTCCGGGAGATTGCATTCCCGGAAAAGCACTTTGATGTGGTGCTTATCTCCAATGTGATGCACATCTATCCTCATGAAGAGGTGTTGCCCATCTTTCGGCAGGCACGACAGGTGCTTCGGCCTGGCGGTGCATTTCTCGTGAATGATTTCTTTACCGACGAGAATGGAACCCGCCCCCTCTGGGGTTCTCTCTTTTCTCTCAACATGCTGGTCAATACCGTGGCCGGGAGAAACTACCGTCTTGAAGAGGGGAGGGCCCTTCTGAAAGAAGCCGGTTTTGCCCGTATCCGCTCTCTGCCCCTGCCTCTTGATTCTACGTTGCTGGTGGGAGAAAAATCTGCTGGATAACAACTACTAAGGTGTCATTCTCTTTGGGTTTGACAGGAATCCGAGGATTGATATAATAGTGCCGGGTCGACGAGGGTTGTTGACCCGATCTTTTTTTTGGACATTCAGAATGATTCCGGAGCCGTAACGAGTGAAAACGATTTTGAAGGGAATTCTTACCGAAACCCTTGAAAGTGCCCGGCAGGATAAAAGCCTGCCGCTGGAACAACTGCCTGACATTCAACTCGATGTCCCGAAGGATTCCCGTTTCGGTGATGCTGCAACAAACCTGGCCATGATCCTGGCCGGTCCTCTGAAACAACCCCCACGGCAGATCGCCACGGTCCTGATTGAACATATCCCGGAGTCGAACGGTCTGATCGACCGGTGTGAGATTGCCGGTCCCGGTTTCATCAATTTTTTCCTGAAAGAGGATTACTGGCTCGGGATTCTGCAGGAGATACAGACCCGGGGAGAGAACTATGGCCATTCCCTTCAGGGGCAGGGGAAATCGGTCCTGCTGGAATTCGTCAGCGCCAATCCGACCGGTCCACTCCATATCGGACATGGCCGGGGTGCGGTTGTGGGGGATGCCCTCGCCCGAATTCTCAATGCAGCAGGATACAAAGTGACCCGTGAGTTCTACATCAATGATGCCGGGCGACAATTACGGGTCCTTGGCCGTTCCGTGTGGCTCCGCTATCGTCGTCTCTTCGACCCCTCCGTCTCTTTCCCCGAAGAAGACGTCTACCCCGGAGAATACGTGATTGAAATCGCCGAGAGGATTCGTGACCGCGAAGGAGACCGATATCTTCCCCGGCCCGAAGAGGAAGTGATCCCTCATTTCGCCGATCTTGCTGCCGGCGAGATGCTTCAGGGCATTACCCATGATCTCAAGGAGATCGGGGTGCACTTTGATCACTTTTTCTCGGAACGATCCCTCTACGAGGAGGGGAAGGTCCGGGAATGTCTCAGTGCGTTGGAAGCGAAGGAGCTGCTTTTTCATGAAGAGAACGGGGCCTGCCTGTTGAGGACCTCCGATCTCGGTGACGACAAGGACCGGGTCCTCATCAAGGGAGACGGTGACTATACCTATTTTTCTTCGGATATCGCCTATCACCGGGACAAGATGGAACGTGGTTTTGACCGTCTGATCAATATCTGGGGCGCCGACCATCACGGGTACGTCCCGCGCATTCAGAGCGCCATGGGCGCCCTCGGCTACGATGCCGGGACCCTGCAGGTTTTGCTGATTCAGATGGTGAATCTCCTGCGCCAGGGTAAGCCGGTCCGGATGGGCAAACGGAGCGGAGAGTTTGTGACCCTCTCTGAAGTGGTGGAGGAGGTCGGCAGGGACGTGGCGCGCTACTTTTTTCTGCTCCGCCGTTATGATTCACAACTTGATTTTGACCTGGACCTTGCCAAGACGCAGAGCAATGAAAACCCCGTATTTTATGTCCAGTATGCCCACGCACGGATTTGCAGTGTCTTTCGCCAGGCCGAGGAGAAGGGGTTCCCCCTCGACCGAGTGGCTGAGGCCCCCCTCGATCGTTTGGATCTCCCCGAGGAGCGGGAGCTGATCAAACTGCTCAGCAACTTCCCGAACGTTGTGGAAGGGGCCGCCGACGCCATGGAACCGCACCGGATCCCGTTCTATCTGCAGGAACTGGCTTCCCGGCTTCATGCCTACTATTTCAAACACCGGATCCTTTCGGAGGATGTGGAAAAGAGCCTTGCCCGGCTCTGTCTCATTGGAGCGGTGAGGAGAGTGATTCATAACGCCTTGCATCTGGTCGGAGTTTCGGCACCGGAGAATATGTGAATAGACGGAACGGTTGCGCAGGAGCGGAGGGACCATGACGAAAGAAATGAGAGATCTGGACAAGATCCGTGAGGATTATGAGCTGCATCTCGGGAACAGCGAGTTCAAGGGGATCGTGACTGCGGGGATCGTGATCGGCCTGTTGGTTTTCGCCCTCGGGTTCCTAGTGGGGAGACAGTTCCCGGGGCAGACCCTGCCGGAGACTTTGACGGGGGAGGTCACTCTTCCGGAAAGTCAGACGGCTGCTGAGACGGAAAAACCGCCGGAAGAGACGACGGCCTACGCCTTCTATGAAGAACTTTCCGGTGCGGAGACGGAAACGCCGGCAGCTGTTAACGAACAGATGCCAACGAAACCGGAGGAGTTGCCGCCGCCCCAGGGAAAGGTGGACGAGGGAGAAGAGCTTCAAAGCGCCCTGGAGCAGCTCACCACTGAACCCCCCACCAAGAGGCCTGCCCCGACGGTGCAAAAAATCCAAACCATCCCTTCCCTTTACACAGTTCAGGTCGGGGCCTTTGAAGAAGCGACCGTCGCCGAGAAACTCTCTCATCAGCTCCAGAAGAAGGGATACCCGGCGTATACCATGGTCAAGAGGATTCCCGAGAAAGGAGTCTGGCACCGGGTTCGCGTTGGCCGGTACGCCAATCGTGCCGAGGCCGAGGGAATTGTGGCCCAATTAGAGCAGCGGGAACACCTCTCCGGTTTCATCACACTCTATGCGAAATCAACGAAAACGAAGTAAGGAACGGATGGGATGTCGCAGACAGAGGTTTTGAAAAAGAAGGTGCCCGTCCGGACTTTAGGAGATGCGCTCCGCCACCGTTTCGGTTGCCGCGTTCATAAGATCCCCCTCCATGGAGGGATGAGTTGTCCCAACCGGGATGGGACCCTCGGAACGGGCGGGTGCCTCTTTTGCGATGCGAACGGTTCCGCCGCGACCGGGTCCGATCCGGAAAAGACCATTACGGCACAACTTCATTCGGGCATCGCCTATGGGAAAAAACGATTTGAGGCAAAAAAATTTATTGCCTATTTCCAGCCCTTCAGCAACACCTATGCCCCGGTTTCCCGATTACAGAGACTCTGGGAGGAAGCGGCTGATGTTGAGGAAGTCCTCGGCCTTTCCATCGGTACCCGGCCCGACTGCTTACCTGATGAGGTCCTCGATCTGATCCGGAGCTTTCAGTCACGTCTTGAATATCTTGATCTTGAAATCGGTGTGCAGTCCGTCCACGACCGGACCCTCCGCCGAATGGGCCGGGGGCATGATTTTGCCTGTGTCGAAGATACCCTGCGGCGTGCCCATGGGCGGGGAATTCCTCTTTGTGCCCATGTGATCCTGGGGCTTCCCGGCGAGACGGTTTCCGACATGCTGGAGACCGTACAGACATTGCTGGACCTGGAGGTAGAGGGAATCAAGTTTCATCATCTCCATGTTTTGAGAGGGACCCTGCTGGAAAAGGAATACCGGGCAGGGCGTGTTCCTCTCCTGTCCATGGAAGAGTATGTCGAGGTCGTCTGCCGGATCGTCGAGCGAATCTCCGGCCGGATGGTCATCCATCGTTTCATGGGAGAAGCGCCTTCCGCACGACTGGTTGCGCCTGCCTGGACAGGCCGTAAGCGGGACGTGCTGGCTGCGATTCTCAATGAGATGGTACGTTTGTAGGAGGCACCTATGTTCTTCAATATCTTTCGCAGGAAAAAGGTTGTAAGGAGCATGATCTCCGATGCAACGGCCTTGCGGGAACATCTTGACTGGACGCAGGAGCATCGGATTCCTCTCAAGATCGTGGGGGAGGAGCATGCGAATCGTTGCACCGTACTCCTCTGTGCCATCGATCATTCGCAGCAACAGGGTTTCCTTCAGGTCCGAGCCTTGAACCGTCCCGAGGCGAAGGCAGTCTTGAAGGAGGGGACGGATCTGCTCGTCCAGTATGATTCAAGCCGTGGTGTTCGCTACGAATTCCAGACCCGGATTTTAGGGAAGGTCGAGGAAGAAGAGGGCGAGTACCGTCTCAGTTATCCCTTGATTGTTGAGGCCTTTCAGGATTTCAAGATGGCCCGATACAAAAATACCGCCGATGAACCGATTCAGGTCGATGTCGAAAAGGAACGAGGTGTCGTGATCGATATCGGTCTGAACGGTTTGCGTTTCACCTCTAACAAGGTCTTCAAGACCGGGACGCTCCTGAAGAACCTCCAGGTGGAATTGCCCCGGTACGGACGGGTGGAGGGGAAGGCCGTCGTCAAATACACGCAGCCCTCCAGAGATTATCCGCTCTGGCGTTACCTCTGTGGCGTGGAATTTACGGAATTGAAACCGAAGGATCACCGGAAGTTGAATCGCTATGTCAACCGGATGGTTCAGGTCACCCGTGTTTGAAAGAGGGAAGAAAAGAGATCATGATGCGCACCCTTGCCAATCTCCTGCGGATGATCAAATTCTCCCATACCGTTTTTGCGCTCCCCTTCGCCCTCATGGGGGCGGTCCTGGCGGCAGGGGGGCTTCCTCCGGTCCATTCTCTTTTCTGGATTCTCATGGCCATGATCGGGGCGCGGACCTTGGCCATGACCTTCAACCGCCTTGTGGACCGAAAAATCGATGCCTTAAACCCCCGTACTGCCGACCGGGAGATGCCGAGAGGGATTGTGACCACACCTCAGGCTCTCCTGATGATCTGCGGGTCCCTTGCACTCTTTGAGTTTGCCTGTTATCAACTCAACCCCCTCTGTCTGAAACTCTCTCCAGTGGCCCTTCTGGTGGTCCTGGGATACTCTTTCACAAAACGATTTACCGCTTATTCTCATCTGGTCCTCGGCCTCTCCCTGGCGATCGCCCCTGTGGGCGCCTGGATCGCCGTGCGCGGGAGCCTGGATCTTCCCGTCCTCCTTCTGGGCCTGGCCGTATTTTTCTGGGTGGCCGGCTTTGATATCCTCTATGCCATCCAGGATATCGATTTCGATCGCAAGACCGGGCTCTATTCTATTCCCAGCAGGGTAGGGGTCGGGTCCTCCCTGGTGATTGCCCGAATCTTTCATCTCCTGACGGTGGCCCTCCTTTCTCTGGAGATCCCACTCCTGTCGCTGGGGATTTATTATCTTGCGGGACTGGCGATTGTCAGCGGATTGCTTCTCTATGAACATGCCATCGTCCGCAAAGAGGATCTTTCCCGTCTTGACATGGCTTTCTTCAAGATGAACGGTTATATCAGCGTGACGATCTTCACATTCACCCTCCTCGATCTTTGGCTATAAGGATGGACCTTCCATGAAAGAGAAACCAAGATGGATTTTAGGGATGACCGGCGCCAGCGGGGCTGTTTACGGAACACGTCTGCTGGAAGAGCTGAATCGGGCAGGTTGTCACATTGACCTGATCTTGTCGGAAGCGGCGAAAATCGTACTCCGGGAAGAGGAGGGGATCGTTCCATCTTTGAATGTAGAAGATTTAATGCATAACTTGAAGATAGATGAGCCAAGTGTCAGTATTTACAGTAATAAAGACTTCGAAGTGCCTCCAGCCAGCGGTTCCTCGCAGCCCCGGGGGATGGTGATCGCCCCCTGTTCCATGGCGACCCTTGCGGCCCTGGCCTATGGTCTTGCCGACAACCTGATCCGGCGCAGTGGGGATGTCATGATCAAGCAGAAACGACCTCTCATCCTCCTGCCCAGGGAGACCCCCCTTTCTCCCATTCATCTGGAAAACATGCTGAAACTCTCCCGCCTCGGCGTGACGATCCTTCCCCCCATGCCGGCCTTTTATCATGGACCGGAGACAATTTCCGATCTTGTCGATTTTGTCGTTGGACGGGTCCTTGACATGATCGGGATCGAGCATTCCCTCTATCGGCGCTGGAAGGAAGGGGAATAAGAGGGCATACGGACCGCCGGAGAAGGAAAAAAATCTTGACTTCATGAACAGGATCAATAGAATAGTCCAACCGACTGCGGGAATAACTCAGTGGTAGAGTGTCAGCTTCCCAAGCTGAAGGTCGCGGGTTCGAATCCCGTTTCCCGCTCCAGAAAAATATCAAGGGTCAGGCTCTCTCGGGTCGGCCCTTTTTTTATTTGACCGTTTAAAACCCGGTCCTCTGGGCCGGGTCATAGTCAGATGGGCT
>CAYQVN010000015.1:0-12447 GCA_964420895.1 uncultured Nitrospirota bacterium
GCTCGGAAGTGTGTCTCCAGAATACGTGCCATTCGCTCGGCATCCAATTTCACAGGAACTCCCATGTAAACACCGTCGATTTCATATTCTCCCATGAGATAGGCTGAAGAGGGAAGAATTTTTTTCTGATCTTTCAAGATGGATTCCGCCATTTCCGTCACAGCGGCGGAGGGGGCATAAAAGGCGCTGCCGCTTTTCAGAAGGCTGACAATCTCGGCGCCGCCATTCCGGGTCCGTTGGATCAGTTCGTCAATCCTCTTCTCCGGCAGCAACTGCGAGACGGGAATACCGGCAACCGTCGTGTATCGCGGCAGGGGAACCATGCTGTCGCCGTGTCCCCCCATGACCATGGCGCTGATGTTCTCGACAGAGACATCCAGTTCCAACGCAAGGAAGGACCGGAAACGTGCGGAATCGAGGACTCCGGCCATGCCGATTACCTTTTCCCTGGGAAAACCGCTCGCCTTTTTCGCAACGGAGCACATCACATCCAGTGGATTGGTCACCACCAGAAGGATAGAATCGGGGGAACGGAGAACAGCCTGTTCCACCACCTCCCCGACAATCTTTGCATTCGTCGCCAGAAGATCATCGCGACTCATACCGGGCTTGCGGGTAATCCCCGCCGTAATGATGACCAGGTCCGAATCCCGCGTCTCATCATAATCCTGAGTGCCGATTGCCCGGGCGTTGAATCCCTCCACCGGTGAGGACTCGAAAATATCCAGTCCCTTGCCCTGGGGAATGCCTTCGACCACATCGAGCAAGACCACATCGGCCAGTTCCTTCTCCGCAATCCGCTGGGCCGTCGTCGCCCCCACATTCCCGGCACCGATGACGGTAACTTTTTTCTCCACCCTTACACCCCCTTCATGTTGCCCACAATGGCCTCGGCAAATTGTGACGTTGAAAGCTTCGTGGCGCCTTCCATCTGTCGTTCCAGGTCGTAGGTTACCTTTTTCTGGCGGATCGTCTCTTCGATTGCCGAGATGACAACCTTCCCGGCTTCCTCCCAACCGAGATGTTCCAGCATCATCACACCGGAGAGGATCAGCGACCCCGGATTCACCTTATCCTGTCCGGCATACTTGGGCGCCGTTCCATGGGTTGCCTCAAAGAGCGCCACGGTCTCACCGATATTGGCCCCCGGTGCAAGCCCCAGACCCCCGATCTGGGCGGCGCAGGCATCGGAAAGATAATCGCCGTTCAGATTCAAGGTGGCCAGGACACTATACTCATCAGTCCGGGTCAGGATCTGCTGAAACATGGCATCGGCAATCCGGTCGTTGATCAGGACCTTATCCGCCGGAACCTCCCCCTGCAGGTCCTTCTCCGCAACTGTCCGGTCGGCGAATTCCTCCCGGGCCAGTTCATACCCCCAGTCCCGAAAGGCCCCTTCCGTATATTTCATGATATTGCCTTTGTGGACAAGGGTCACGCTTTTGCGTTTCCGGTCCAGGGCATATTGAATGGCCTTCCGAATGAGACGCTTGCTCCCGGTCACGCTCACCGGTTTAATTCCGATCCCGGAATCGGTACGGATCGCACAGCCCAGCTCTTCATTCAAAAAGGAAATGACCTTCTTCGCTTCTTCGGAATCGCGGACCCACTCGATCCCGGAATAGACATCCTCCGTATTTTCACGGAAGATGATCATGTTCATCTTCCACGGCTCCTTGACCGGCGCGGGGACCCCCTCGAAATAGCGGACGGGACGGACACAGGCATAGAGGTCGAGTTTCTGCCGAAGCGTCACATTCAGACTCCGAAAGCCGCCTCCGACAGGAGTCGTCAGAGGACCTTTTAATGCCACGTAATAGTAGCGTAAGGCTTCGAATGTGTCTCTGGGAATCCACTCCCCGTATTTCTCATGGGCCTTTTCGCCGGCATAGATCTCGTACCAGCTGAGTTGCCGTTCATTCCCGTAGACCTTCTCCACGGCCGCATCAAGGACCCGCCGACTGGCTCGCATGATATCCGGGCCGATCCCGTCACCCTCGATAAAGGGGATGATGGGCTGATCAGGCACCTGCAAGGTAGGCCCCTCAACGAGAATTCTCTCCCCTTCCGCAGGGGGGGTATATTTTTCAAAATCAACCATCGAAACAACACTCCTTTCTATTCGCTCTTGATCAAATCTTCAAATCGGATGTCCACTCCCAGAATGCCGACAATCTCTTCCTTACGGAAGATCGGAGTGGAAACGGTAATGGCCAGGACATTGGTCGTCTTCGAGGTATAGAGATCGGTCACATAGGTCGCCCCATCCTTCATCGGGCCGATATACCAGGGGCGTTCGGAGAAATCCTCCTTGGCGGTGAAGATCTTGTACTTGGCCTTGTCACCAAGTTGGGTGATATTCTTGGTAATTTTGATTCCTTCCTTGTTGGTCACATAACAGAATTGAATAAAGGGGTTGTCGTTGACCAGTTTTTGGAGGGCCTTTTCCACCTTCACCATCTTCATGGACCGGATTTCCGGTGCAGCAGCGACTTCCTCCACGATCTCCTGGGCAATTTCCAGGGCCTTTGATTTCAATTTGTCCAGGTCAGAGATGAAATACTCGGGAAGGTGTTTGCGGGCCTGGCGGAGGACCTCTTCATTCGACATGGCCGTGATCCGCCCATTGGCATACTGTTCGGCAACCCATTTCTGGATGCGAACGAGCCCCGGATGGGTCTTCGGGATCTTCCGTCCGCCTGTCTGACGCACATGGGTGTTGACCCAATAACTGATTCCGGCCACACCGGACTTGTCGGTAATGGTGACTCCCAGGGGACGGTTGAGGATCGTTTTCGTATCGAAGATATTGTAGATCTCCTCGTTCTTCAGCACTCCGTCGGCATGAATCCCGGCCTTGGTCGTATTGAATTCCTCTCCGACGAAGGGATAGTTCGGCGGGATCGAGTAGTTCAGCTCATCCTGGAAATAGTCGCCAATCTCTGTGATCACTGTCGGGTCGATCCCGTCCCGTTCCCCCTTGAGACTCATATATTCGATAATCAACCCCTCGATGGGAGGATTTCCCGTCCGTTCCCCGAAGCCAAGGAGGGTGCCGTTCGCTGCGGCACAACCGTAGAGCCACGCCGTCGAGGCATTGGCCAGGACCTTGTGAAAATCGTTGTGGCCATGCCATTCGAGCAGATGGGAGGGCACACCACCGTAATGGATCAGGCCGTAGATCATCTCCCCCACCCCGCGGGGCAGAGCCGCCCCCGGATAAGGGACACCGTATCCCATCGTATCGCAGGCCCGGACCTTGATCGGGATGCCACTCTCCTCGGAAAGGCGCATCAGTTCATTCACGAAGGGAATCACAAAACCATAAAAATCAGCCCGGGTGACGTCTTCCAGATGGCAGCGTGGAATGATCCCTGCATCAAGGGAGGCCCGAACCACGTCAAGATACCCTTCCAGCGCCTTCTTCCGCGACTTTTTGAGCTTCAGAAAGATATGATAATCGGAACAGGACGTCAGAATTCCCGTCTCCTTGAGGCCTATCTCACGAACTAACTTGAAATCCTCTTTTTTTGCACGGATCCAGCCCGTGACCTCCGGGAAAGCATACCCGCGGTCCAGGCACATGGAAACGGCCTCTTTGTCCTTGTCGCTGTAGAGGAAGAATTCAGATTGCCGGATGATCCCCTTGGGGCCCCCGAGACGGTGAAGCATGTCGAAGATTCTCGCGATCTGTTCCGGCGTATAGGGAGGACGCGCCTGCTGACCATCCCGGAAGGTCGTATCGGTAATCCAGAAATCCTCCGGCAGATCAAGAGGAATCAATCGGTTTGAGAAGGTGACCTTAGGCACCTCGCTATAAGGGAATTGATCCCGCAGCAGGTTGGGCTCCTTGATGTCCTTCAGATCATACTGGTAATCTTGTGCCACCGCCCGATTTTCAATAGGCTTTTTCATACATGCTCTCCCGTCAAATCACTGATCGTCGCCCTTCGGTTTGCCATGGCTTTCCCTGGACACTCCTTCGTCCTCTTATGACGATTGTCGATGTAAAACCGGACAATAAAGAGTATTGAAGATGACGTCGGCAAGACGTCTTTGGCAACAGAAAATTGTAAGTTTAAAAAGAGTTATATTAATCAATCGGGTAAAAATTGTCAAATGAAATCGCAGAGTTTGAATTTCGAGACAATGTGCTCCGGTCGAAGGGTATTCGTGTTCTCAGCACGTTATTACAAGAACAAGGGGCTGTTGATGGAGGCAAAAAAAGGCCCCGACGGACAAACCGTCGGGGCGATAGGGCCAAACTAGTTAACCACTCCGGAAATTATCAGACCCCAAACTTTTTCTACCTGATTTCTCCTTCTGAGTCCATCCCCCGAAAGTATACAAATGGGTTTGCGAGGCTGCACGAGGACTGGGATATGGCCGACCCCGTTAACGCAACGCCGCCTGGGCAGCCGCCAACCGGGCAATCGGCACCCGGAAAGGAGAACAGCTTACATAATTAAGACCCACACGATGACAGAACTCCACCGAGGATGGATCGCCACCATGTTCACCACAGATACCGATCTTCAGGTTCTTCCGGGTGCTTCTCCCCTTCTTGACCCCCATGGCCACCAGTTCGCCGACGCCGCTTTGATCAAGGGTTTGAAAAGGATCGGCCGCAAGGATCTTCCGGTCCAGGTATTCCGGCAGGAAGGAACCGATATCATCCCGGGAGAATCCGAAGGTCGTCTGGGTCAGGTCGTTGGTCCCGAAAGAGAAGAACTCCGCCGACTCCGCAATCTTGTCGGCGGCGACACAGGCCCGGGGCACCTCGATCATGGTGCCGATCATGTAGGGAAATTTCCCATTCTTCCGCGTCACCTCCCGGGCAACCTCCTCCACGATGGCTCGCTGGTTCGCCAGTTCCGTAGGACTCCCCACGAGGGGAATCATCACCTCGGGATAGACCTTGTGACCCTTCCGGGTCAGTTCGGCGGCAGCCTCAAAGATCGCCCGAGCCTGCATCTCCGTAACTTCCGGATAGGTAATGCCGAGACGGCATCCCCGATGTCCGAGCATGGGATTCAACTCGTGGAGCTGGGCAATACGGGCCTCTAATTTCCGTGTCGAGATCCCGAGATCCTTCGAAAGTTCCTGCGCCTGTTTTTTGTCGAGGGTGACGAATTCATGGAGTGGCGGATCGAGGGTCCGGATCGTAACAGGGCATCCCTTCATCGCCTTGAGAATCCCCATGAAATCCTTTTTCTGGAAGGGCAGGAGTTTCATCACGGCCTTCCGCCGACCACTCTCATCCTCGGCCACGATCATCTCCCGGATCGCCTTGATCCGCTCCGGCCCGAAGAACATGTGCTCCGTCCGGCAGAGCCCGATCCCCTCGGCACCGAACGTCCGGGCCAGAGCCGCATCGGCTGGCGATTCCGCATTGGTACGGACCCCGAGCTTCCGGGTTTTATCGGCCCACTGCATCAGGGTTTTATAATGGCTATTCTTGTCCGGGTCAGCGGAGTGAAGGTTCAGTTTTCCCGTATAGACGAGACCCTTGGTCCCGTTCAGTGTGACCCACTCCCCTTCCTTGATCACTATTTTCCCTACGGAAACCTCTCGTTTCTTTAGATTGATGTCGAGGGCGCCGCATCCCACGATACAGCATTTTCCCCATCCACGGGCCACAAGGGCGGCATGACTGGTCATCCCTCCTTTGGCCGTCAGGATCGCCTCTGCAGCATGCATCCCATGCACATCCTCAGGAGACGTCTCATTTCGCACGAGAATCACCTTCTTGCCTTTCTTCGCCCAGGCCTCTGCATCATCGGCGGTAAAGACCACCTGTCCCCGGGCACCGCCGGGACCGGCGGGAAGCCCCTTTGCAAGAGGTTTCGCCTTCTTTTCGGCAGCGGGATCAACCATGGGGTGGAGCAGTTCGTCCAACTGGTGGGGCGCCACCCGGAGGAGGGCCTCCTTCTGCGTGATCAAGCGTTCCTTGGCCATCTCCACGGCCATCCGTATGGCGGCCGTTCCGTTCCGCTTGCCCACACGGGTCTGGAGCATCCAGAGCTTTCCGTCCTGAATGGTAAACTCCAGGTCCTGCATATCCCGGAAGTGCGTCTCCAGTTTCTTCTGGATTTTGACCAACTGTTTATAGATTTTGGGCATCTCCTCTTCCAGGGAGAGAAGTTTGCTGTTCCCCTTCTGCTTCTTATTGATCGGTTGCGGCGTCCGGATACCGGCCACCACATCTTCGCCCTGGGCGTTCATCAGATATTCGCCGAAGAATGCGTGCTCACCTGTAGCCGGGTTCCGGGTAAAGGCGACGCCGGTGCCGCTCCGTTGCCCGGTATTCCCGAAAACCATGGCTTGGACATTCACCGCTGTCCCCCACTCCTCGGGAATCCCTTCGATCTTGCGATAGGAGATGGCCCGTTTCCCGTTCCACGACAGGAAAACGGCGCTGATACCGCCCCAAAGCTGCTCCATGGGATCGTCGGGAAAAGGTTTCCCGAGGACCGTCTTCACCTTCTTTTTGAAAGCGGCACAAAGCTTTTTCAGATCGTCGACAGTCAGGTCCGTATCGAATTCGTAGCCCTTCGCCTTCTTCATCTTTTCCATTTCATGTTCCAGAAGGTGCCGGATTCCCCGGTCTTCCTCCGGCTCAATGCCGGCGGCCTTTTCCATCACCACATCGGCATACATCATGATCAGGCGGCGATAGGAGTCGTAAACAAAACGTTCGTTTTGACTCCGGGCGATCATGCCGGGAATCGTCTTTGTGGTCAGCCCCACATTCAGGACCGTCTCCATCATGCCGGGCATCGACTGCCGGGCCCCGGAACGAACGGAGACCAGAAGTGGCTTCTCCGGATCGCCGAACTTCATTTCCATCGCCTTTTCCACCTTGGAGATAGCATCTTTGACCTGCTTATTCAAAGCGGCGGGATATTTCTGTTTGTTTTTATAGAATTCGGTACAAACATCCGTGGTAATCGTAAAACCGGCGGGAACAGGAATCCCGAGGTTGGTCATCTCCGCCAGACCGGCCCCCTTGCCGCCGAGGAGTTCCTTCCAGGTTCCTTTTCCATCCGCCTTCCCATTTGCAAAGAGGTAAACATACTTGTTCTTTCTGGCCATTACTTTCCTCCCTTCCAAAATGAAAAGCCAAACAAAGTTCAGGTTTCTTTATACTGGGTTTTCCAAACGAACCGGTCTGTAGATTGAACCGGATTTAGTAATATAGATGAAATCCGATGCCGAGGCAATCAATATTATTCAATAACAATTTTTGAGAAATCGGCAATCGGAGAAACAAGCGCTGCAACACGGGTCAACATGGAAAGGCGGTTGTTCCGGACCGCCTCCTCCTTGTCCATGACCAGCACCCCTTCGAAAAATTGATCGATGGGATCCCGCAGAGCGGCAATGGCATTCAAGGCGTCGCTGTATTGTCCAGCCTCGATAAGCGACGGAATTTTCTGTTCCACCCGTTCCGTTGCCTCAAAGAGATCCCGCTCGCAGGTTTCCTTTAGCAATGCTGCATCGATCTCGTTCATCTTGTGATCTTTGATGATGTTCATCGCCCGCTTGCAGACCACGGTAAAGGGCTCAAAAAGTGCCTCCTCCCGGAAACGGGAAAGGGCTTCCACCCGGGCACGAGTCTCCCGAACACGATCAAAACCAGCATCCAGGACAGCTTCAACCGTATCATAACGATATCCTTCGCTCGTCAGCATGGCGGAAAGTCTCCCCCGGAAATAATCGAGGATTTCATCCCGGCACTCTGATGTTTCCTGGGCGACTTTCCCCTCCAACGTCTGCAGGGCCGCCTCGATCATCTCCCGCGGTCCCACTGGATATCCTTTCTCCTGCAGGATCCCAAGGATCGCCAGGGTCTGACGGCGCAAGGCATAGGGATCGACAGAACCGGAAGGTTTCAGACCCACGGCAAAACAGCCGGCAATGGTATCGATCTTGTCGGCCAGACTGACCACAGCACCCAGGTCGCTTTCCGGCAAAGGATCCCCCACAAAGCGGGGCCGGTAATGCTCTTCAATAGCGGAAGCAACGGCCTCGGATTCTCCCGACAAAAGGGCGTACTCCCGGCCCATCACCCCTTGGAGAGAGGGAAACTCTCCCACCATCTCCGTACAGAGATCGGCCTTGCAGAGCGTGACGGTGCGATCCAGAGCATCCCGGTCGGAAAGCCCGATCTTCTCCGCCAGCCCTTGTGCCAGAGTTCGGATCCGATCCACTTTGTCTGCCAGAGATCCCAGTTTTTCCTGGAAGGTGACGCCTTGCAACGCTTCGGCACAGGCGGCCAGAGGACGTTTCCGGTCGGACTCGAAAAAGTAGGCCCCATCGGTCAACCGGGCCCGCAGGACCCGCTCGTTGCCTGCCACAATCATGGAGGTATCCTTGGGGCGCGTGTTGCTCACCGTAACAAAGTAGGGGATCAGGTCGCCCTGTTCATTTTCCATGGAGAAATAACGCTGATGCTCACGCATGGAAGTAATCAACACCTGCCGGGGAATCGCAAGAAAATCGGAATCAAAACTGCCACAGAGGGCCGTGGGGTATTCTACCAGGCAAGCCACCTCCTGCAACAGCGCCTCGTCGGGGATCACCCGTCCCTCCACCTTTTCTTCAATCGCAGCGATCTGACGGCGGATCTCTTCCACCCGTTCCTGCGAATCGAACATGACGAAACTCTCACGGACGGAGGCCTTGTAGGATTTGAAGCTGTGTACCGTAAAAGAGCCGGGACTCATGAAGCGATGCCCCCGGGAGAGATTCCCGCTGCGGATCCCGTCGATCTCGAAAGGGATCACTGCATCATTGTAAATCGCCAGGATCCAGTGAATGGGACGGGCGAAGCGGAGCGTCCCGCTTCCCCAGCGCATCGATTTGGGAAAGTGGAGGGACAAAATCATCTTCGGCAGCCCTTCGCTGAGCAGTTCCGGCGTCTCTCTTCCCGTCTCTTCCTTGATGACCGAGAGATATTCCCCTTTGTCCGTCTCCTCGATGACCAGGTCGGCAACCTCCACCCCCTGGCTCCGGGCAAACCCTGTCGCCGCCTTCGTGGGGTTTCCTTCCTTGTCGTAACCGGCGGACTTGGGTGGACCGACGACCTTCCGGTTCAGATCTTCCTGACGACCGGCAAGGCCTTCCACATGAAGGATCAGGCGTCGGGGGGTGGCATAGCTCCGGATCGATTCGAAGGCCAGCCGTTCGTCGGCACAGAATTTCTCACAGAGAGACTGCAGATGCGCCGTCGCCTTGGGAAGAAATGCAGCGGGGATTTCTTCGGTCCCGATTTCCAGTAAAAGTTCTTTGCCCATGGATGTGATGCGTCCTCAGGGAGATGTCAATTCTTAGAAGGGGATTCGGATGCCTTCTTGAGAAGGGGAAAGTCCTTCTCCTCACGCAGCGTCAAATACCCGCGGGCACATCTTCGTGCCAGATTCCGGACCCGGCCGATATAGCCGGTCCGTTCCGTTACGCTGATGGCGCCCCGCGCATCGAGCATGTTAAAGGCATGGGAACACTTCAGACAATAATCATAGGCCGGAAGAATCAGTCCCGCCTCACTCAGGCGGAGGGATTCCTTCTCATACAGGTCAAAAAGTGCAAACTGCATGGACACATCGGCCTCTTCAAAGTTGTACCGGGAAAACTGCACCTCATCTTCATGGTGGATGTCACCGTAAGTAAGCCCATGATCCCATTGCAGGTCATAAACATTATCGACCTGCTGGAGATACATGCAGATGCGCTCCAACCCGTAAGTAATCTCCGAGGTCACCGGGCTCAGATCGATGCCGCCCACCTGCTGAAAATAGGTGAACTGGGTGATCTCCATCCCGTCGAGCCAGACCTCCCATCCCAGCCCCCAAGCCCCCAGCGTCGGCGATTCCCAGTCGTCTTCCACAAATCGGATATCGTGCTGCAACGGATCGATCCCGATCTCCACAAGGCTTGCCAGGTAGACCTCCTGGATCTCCTTGGGAGAGGGTTTCATCACCACCTGGAACTGGTAATAATGTTGCAGACGGTTAGGGTTGTCACCGTACCGGCCGTCCGTCGGCCGGCGGGAAGGTTCTACGTAGGCGGCGTTCCACGGTTCCGGGCCCAGGGCCCGCAGGAAGGTGGCAGGATTGAAGGTCCCCGCCCCAACTTCGGTGTCATAGCCCTGATGAATGAGACACCCCTTCTTGGCCCAAAACCCCTGTAGAGCGAGTATCAATTCCTGAAACGTCACCGGTTCCTGCTCCGAATAGATAAAATTCAAACAACGGGGGATGGTAACAAAGTGAGATAAACTTTGTCAAGAAAATCTAATCTTCTTCGGAAGTTTTGGAGGATTTTTCGGGGGGATCCTCTTTCGTGATCATCCCGTCACGAAGAAGTTTGTTGTATTTCATCACGCCAAGGCACTGTTCGGCGCTGGGGCAATGGTCCAGGCAGGTCGCCTCTTTGACGCGGCTCACCTTCCCGCCGCATTTAGGGCACTCGGCCGTCATCTCGTCGGACCAGATCTCGACCTTGGCGCCGCATTTCTTACAGCAGAATTCCTCGGGAGACGGCTGAATAAATTTTTTGGATCCCGGACAGGAGTTTTCAAAGCTCATGACGATCTCTCCATCAATGAAAAACATTACCCTTTTAAAGGAGCGGTTCAGACCTTGTCCTTCCAGGTATCGATAAAATTCCGGAACGATCGATCCCATCCCTTTTCCACGTCGTCCGGGAAGAAGCAGGCCGGAAGTTCACGGTTCTGCCGATGATAGGCAACACATCGACAACAGAGCCCTGTCTTGTCACAGGAGGAATAGGAACAGTTGCAGTCTGCAAGATTCTGTTGGATGTTGGGACATTGCTTTTTCATTTCCCCGTAATTCATGGACCAGAACCTCTCTTTCTCAACAGGTCAGATGAAAGGCGCCAATCACGCCCCCCTTCTTCCCCTGCTCATTGAAGGCCCTGCAGGCCTCCCGGGTTTTCAGCACCAGGGATGTGATCCCCTTCCCTTCCAGATAAGAAAGGGTTTCTGCAGGCACCTGCATCATCCCATGCATTCCGGTACCAATGACAAGAAGGTGTACCCCACTCGCAATCACCGCTTCCAGGTCTTCCTTCTGCAGCCGGTGCCCTTCCTTGCGCCACCAGTGGTCGAGAATGCGGTCCGGCAGGAGAATGATATCGCTGCTGTATTCCCTGCCGTCAATCACTACCTTGCCGAAATCATAGGTATCGATATTCATGACAACTTTATTCCATGGTGATCGCTTCCACGGGGCAGTTTTCGGCAGCCGCTTCGCAGCAACCGGCAATATCGCACCCGTCCTCATCGATCACCTCCGCCTTTTCCGTATCTTCATTCAAAAGAAACACGGCCGGGCAGATATCCGAACAGCTTCCACAACCGATGCACTTCTCTTCATCCACAACAGGCATCATCATTCCCTTCCTCACCGATCGATTTCACTTTGCCAAACAAGCCTTCACACATCTAAAATTTAACAAATCCGCCGGAAAGGGTCAAGTCGCAGCTGCTTTTTTAATATTCGTTCAGATCATTACTTTACGCTCAAGGAGTTCGGGCTGTCGATTTCAAATCATTGATTGCCACCACCCTTTTGCTTGCAAATAAGGGCGCCTTTCTCTACTATGAAAGCATGCAAACCAAGAAGAGATTCACGATCTCCCTTTTTCAGATCAACACCACGGGTCAGGGAAAGACTGGGCTCTCCCCCCTTTTTACTGCCCTTCGGGAAACGGCCCGGAAGAAGGCGGGAGTGATTCTTCTGCCGGAGATCTGGTCCGGCGGTTTTTCCTGGCCGGAAATCGAGGAGACGGCCACAAAGACTCCGGAAATTGTGAAGGAACTCTGCCGTATCACGGAGGAGTCCCCTTCCCTCATCGTGGGGTCCCTCCCCGAACGAAAGGGAGAGCGACTCTTTAACACTGCCTTCCTGGTTGAAGAAGGCAGAGTCATCGGCCGCTATGTCAAACAGCATCTTTTTGCTCCCATGGAAGAAGACCGTTACTTCGTCACCCGCCGGAGCCGGAAGATCTTTCCTACGAAATACGGGAAGATCGGCGTAGCGATCTGCTTTGATCTCCGCTTCCCCGAATCCTTCCGGACCTTTCGCGAAGAGGGGGTATGGTTGATCCTCGTTCCGGCTCAGTGGCCGAAACCTCGCTGTGCTCACTGGGAGAACCTGCTGATCGCAAGGGCGATTGAAAATCAGGCCTTCGTGGCCGGATGCAACCGTGTCGGCAGAACAGGGAAGACTTCTTTTTGTGGTGGGTCGATGATTGTCGATCCCTGGGGCAAGGTTGTGGCCCAAGGAAAAGGAAAAGCCGAAATCGTCTCCGCTACCGTTCAACCCGACCGTGCGGATGAGGTTCGAAGATCCCTTCCCATGGGGTGACCCCAAAAAGGAAACAGAATGCTCAATATCCTTAAAGAATTTCTCAGCTATA
>CAYQVN010000015.1:12547-17245 GCA_964420895.1 uncultured Nitrospirota bacterium
TGACCCCAAAAAGGAAACAGAATGCTCAATATCCTTAAAGAATTTCTCAGCTATATTCAGGTCGAAAAGGGACTGGCCGACAACACCCTCGCCGCCTATCGCAGGGACCTCAATGATTTTTTCGCTTTCCTGGAAAAAGAGAAGATTACAAGGCTCAATGAGGTGGACCGTCACGCCGTCCTTTCCTATCAGGTGCGGACCAAGCGGTCGGGGCTCAAACCCTCTACCGTACGGCGGCGCATGGTCAGTGTCCGGTCCTTTTTCCGTTTTCTGATTCTTGAAGGAAAAGGAAAAACCGACCCGACGGAAAATATCGAATCCCCGAAGGGTCTGCAACACCTCCCGGAAACCCTGACTCCGGCAGATGTGGACAAAATCCTTGCGGCCCCGGACCCGACGACCCCCCTCGGCAGGCGGGACCGGGCGATGGTGGAACTCCTCTATGCCACGGGACTTCGGGTCAGCGAACTGGTGGGCCTTCGTCTGGGCGATCTCAATCTGGAGGTAGGCTATCTCGTCACCCTCGGAAAGGGAAGCAAGGAACGGCTTGTCCCTTTAGGAGATGCCGCCCGGGAAAAGGTGGAAGAATTTCTTTCTGCTGCCCGGGGACAGATCCTGAAGGGGAAATTGACAGATGTTCTCTTCCCCAACCGTTTCGGCGGTCAGATGAGCCGTCAGGGATTTTTCAAGATCATCAAGAAATATGCCTTACGCACCGGAATCAATAAAGCGATATCTCCCCACACCCTTCGCCACTCCTTCGCCAGCCATCTTCTCGAAAACGGCGCAGACCTCCGGTCGGTCCAGATGATGCTCGGCCATGCCGATATTTCTACCACCCAGATCTACACCCATGTGACGCGGGAACGGTTAAAAAAGGTTTTCGAGAAGCACCATCCGAGAGCGTAGCTTCAGAACTGGAGGAGGGTCCCTTCTTTCTTCGCCCGGTTGAGGGCCCGTTGAAAGAGGAGCAGGCTGAGAGGCATGCCGAAAATGGCAAATCCCCCCAACGCCCAAAGATCGATGCCGAGCTGCGCTACGGGAGTTCCCTGCAGGATGGCATGGCGCATGGCACGGAGGGCATAGGTCAAGGGAAGGAGGTTCGAACATTTCTGCAGTCCTTCGGGAAGGACCGAGACCGGGTAATAGACCCCTCCCAGGAGGGTCGACAGGGTCCCGAAGAGAAAGGAGACCGGGTCCCCCCGCTTGAAAACGACGACAAAGGCGGCGGAGAAAATACCGAAGGTGGAAAAGGAGAAGATCGTCAGAACAAGGACGACCAGGGTGGAAATGAGGTTGGCGGAGCCGACCTGCAGGCCGAAACCGAAGATGCCGATTGCCAGATAGAGCGCCACTTCATAGGTGACGTAGAGATAATCCCAGAGACTGGAATAGACCAGGATGGCAAGGTATCGGGTCGGCGTAATCAACATCGTTTCCACGATCCCCGTCTCCTGACCGTCCCGGACGGTTTCGACAAAGGTGGTCAGGGCCACATTCAGATAACGGGTAAAGGCGATTCCGATGAGGACGAAGGGAAAATATTCTCCGCCATATGCCGCAAGATAAGGGGAGGCAGAGGCGCCGAAAAGGCGGGCGATGAAGTAGAACATGACCACCGAGAAGAGGACACCGAAGATCTGCCAGACAAAGGAGAGTCGGTAGCTCGCCGCCTCCATGAAATCCCTGCGGAGAAAGGATAGCGGTTTGTAAATGAACGGTAAGGAGAGTACGGTCATCTTAAACGGCCTCTTCCCGGGTGACCCGTGCATAGATCTCCCCCAGCCCAAATCCCCCGGAACCGGGCGAATCGATCTCTTCGATCCGCCCCCGGCGCAACACACCGATGCGGTCACAAACCGCTTCCACTTCGGCGATGCGATGGGTCACCATCAGGACCGTCGCTCCCGTACTCTCCGTCAGGAAACGGAGGGATTCTAACAGGATCCGTGCCGCCTCCGGGTCAAGACCCCGCGTCGGTTCATCGAGGAGAAGCACCTCCGCTCCGCCCAGCAAACCCCGCGCAACGGCAAGGCGCTGCCGCATACCTGTTGAATAGGCATCAAAACGGTGATCCAGAAATTCGTGCATGCCCAATAGATCGGAGAGTTCTTCGATCCGCCTGTCCAGGCTCTTTCCCGTCAGATTCCATAACCGGCCGAAAAAACAGAGGTTCTCCCGACCGCTGAGGCGCCAGTAGAAACTCCGTTCGTCGGAGTGAACCCAGCCGATCTGTTGCCGGACCCTTCTTCCCTCTGTCATGACATCGAATCCGGAAACCCGGACGGACCCGGCATCGGGCCTGAGCAGGGTCGCCAGCACCTTGAGGAGGGTCGTCTTGCCGACGCCGTTCGGTCCCAGCAACGCAAAGATCTCTCCCCGGCGAACTTTCAGATCAAGTCCATCAAGAACCCGGATTTCATGTTGAATGGGGGACGCGGAAAGCCAGCGGGCAATCCCCTTCGCAGGACGGAAAACCTTGGTGAGTTGTGCAACCTCAATCATGGGGGGCATCAGAGCGCCGGTGTTTTGTGATGACTGGCGCCTGCCTTCATGTTCCACCCGTTCTTCTCCCCCAGGATATCCTCTTCGTAAACGGACCGGGTGATATAGATCAGGGGGGTATCCTTCAGACTGACGATCTTCGGCACTTTGAGACCGTGCCCCTCCCCATTGTAGAGAACCTCCACGGTGGGACGGAGCGGCCGATCTTCACTGGTTTCGATCACTTTGCCGACCTCGTTGGTGTTCAGTTTGACAAACCCTTCCAGGGGAAAAACGGAGATCTTCTTGAGCAGGGTTTTGATCAACCGTGGTGCGAAGACCCCCTTCTCGCTCTCCACAACAATTTTGACCGCGTCGTAGGGCAGAAAGCGCCTCCGTTGTGGACGGGTATGGGTCAGGGCCTCATAAAAATCGACGAGCCCGATGATCTGGGCATACTCATGGATCTCATCTCCGGCCAGTCCCCGCGGATAACCCTTGCCATTGATCCGTTCATGTTCCTGGCGAATCACTGAGGCGATCCAGGCATAGTCAGGTCCGAGGCGGGAGAGCATCTCGTAGCTGTATTCGGGATGGCGTTTCATCTCCTCATACTCTTCCTTGCTCAGGACATCTTCCTTGTTGATCAGCTCCAGATCGAGCTTGGCCATCCCGATGTCATGGAGCAACGCCACCGTACCGAGGCGGATGAGTTGGTTTTCATTGTAGTCGAGCCCCATTCCGATCTTGAGGGAGAAGATGGCCACATTGACGGCATGAGAGACGAGATCGCTCGAAGAGTGACGGGTATAGACGGCTTTCAGATAGAGGCGGTCCGCCGCCATCAGGCTGTGGACCATACGAACGGTACATTCGGCAATCCGTTCGACAGAGAAAGGTTCCCCGGCCTTGCCACGATTCATGGCTATCTGTACCTCTTCTTTGGAGTCGTTGTAGATTTTTTCCACATCGCCATAAATCCACTCCCCTTCGGAACCTTTGGACTCCGATCGATCCTGGAGTATGGAAGATCTCCTGCGAAGTCCCTCCTGGGGCAGGACATTGACGATCCCCTGCTCTTCACTCTCCTTGAGGAGTTCATCGACGGAAAGAATCTCACTTAATTTCAGATCACTTTCCGGTCGTTCCCGATGCTCCACTGCCGGGGTTTCCGCCTGAGCGGCGGGAGCAGAGGATGAGGCCGGGTTTTCAGCTGCCGACTCTTTCAGGATATCGGTGATTCGCACCATAACATCACTCCCTTACAAAGAACCGTGGGCGGATTTCTCCACGATCGCAGTATTGATGAAGTTGACACTCTCGCCGCACCCGATGAGGAGACTCAAGTCACAGATATTGTTGATCTTCCGGGGAATCCCGCAACTGAAATCAAAAATCTTCCGGAGGGCATCGTTGGTAAACATGTTCCGCCGAGCGCCCGCTTTCTTGAGACGGTAAAAGATGAACTTGACCATCTCCTTCACATCGAGGGCCTGGAGGTGATAACGAATGGCGATCCGCTGATTGAGCTGGGTAATGGCTTCGATCTTCTCTTTCAGTTCGGGCTGCCCGATGAGGATCAGCGTCAATAGAAAGCGGTCATTGAGCTGAAAATTGAGCAACAGCCGTAATTCCTCGAAGGTGCGTTCGCTGTTGATCAACTGGGCCTCATCCACGATGATGACGGAGTTTTTCCCTTCGTTGAGGTTCTGATAAAGATGGTCATTCAGCAGATGGATCATCTCACGTTTGGAATCGGGCACCTGCTCCACACCGAACTGGTAGAGAATCTCCCGGAGAAAATCATCCGGTTCGAGACAGGGATTTTCGATCAGGGCCAGCTGGTAATTCCGCTTCACCAGCCGTTGCACAAGGAGACGGCTGATGGTCGTCTTTCCGCAGCCGATCTCACCGGTCAGCATCGCCGCCCCTTTGCTGTTCTCAATCGCATAGATCAGCCGGGTCAGGGCCTCTTCATGGAGGGGCGACTTGTAAAGGTAGCCGGGGTTGGGAAGATTTTCAAAAGGATACTCGATGAGGCCCCAGTAATCTTTGTACATAGGCAGATTCTCCAGAGATGATAAAGGACAAAACAATCCCGGCCCAGGGCTCTTGTTACCGGTACATCTTATGGAATCACTTAGAAAAGAAGAAAACCTATTACTAATAATATGTTAAATGGCGCACCTGAAATCTGTCAAGATTTTATTTCAA
>CAYQVN010000016.1:0-16752 GCA_964420895.1 uncultured Nitrospirota bacterium
CGTTTCTTTTGGTTCGTTTTCTTTGGACGAGCAAAGAAAATGAACAAAAACAATGGGTTAAACAACTTTGAAAGGATGAGATATTATCCTATTGTAGCGTCCCGGTTTAACCGGGACGAAAGGCTGGAGAAGGTGATCCAATGATTCAACAGCATGGCGGGAACCTCCGGGAGATCTCACAGCGATATGGGATTCCCGAGGAGGAGATTCTAGATTTTTCGGCCAGCATCAACCCTCTGGGTCCACCGAAGAGAGCGCTCCGTGCGATCCTCGACGGCATGGAGGGGCTCGTCCACTATCCGGAGATCGACGGGATTACGTTGCGGGAGCGTCTTGCCGGGGTAGAGGGGCTGTCCATTGAGAACATCCTCGTCGGAAACGGGAGCAGTGAGTTCATCTACCTTGTGCCGCGGGTCCTTTCACCGAAGCGGGCCCTCGTTCCTGCCCCATCCTTCTCCGATTACGGACGGGCACTGCGACTTGCCGGGTGCGAGGTGAACCCTTTTCCCCTGGCCGAGGCGAATGACTTCCGTCTCGATTCCGAAAGGTTGATCGATGCTCTGGAGGAGAGGGTTGAACTGGTCGTCCTCTGCAATCCCAATAATCCGACGGGAGCCTGCCTGCCTCCTCGTGAGCTTTTGTGTGCGGTGGAAGCGGCGGCGGAGCGGGGGATCACCTTTCTCTGTGATGAGGCCTTTATCGATTTCGTGCCTGATGGGACGATCCGCCGGAAGGTGAAGGAATTTTCGAACCTCCTGGTCCTCCGTTCCTTCACGAAGTTCTACGGGATCCCCGGCCTGCGGGCGGGGGCCCTCTACGGTCCGGAGACGCTGATCGGAAAGATCGTAGAACGGCAGGAGCCCTGGACCCTGAATACCCTTGCCCGCTCCGCCGTAATGGAGTGCTTCGAAGATGAGGCCTATCGGGAAGAGACGCTTTCCCTCATGGACGAAGAAAGGACCTTCCTCTCCCGTGAGCTGGCCGCCCTCCCCGGCATGACGGTCTTTCCTTCAGCGGCGAATTTTTTGCTTCTCAAAACTGCGTCCCCCATGCCGGAGCCGGAACGGCTCTTCACCGTCCTTCTCCGTGCCGGCATCCTGGTCCGGAGCTGTGCCTCCTTCTCCGGCCTCGGTCCCCGCTTTTTCCGTGTCGCCGTCCGTTCCCCCGAAGAGAACCGTCTCCTGTTGGAGACCTTTCGGCAGGCCGTGCGGAGCTTTGTCTGACCCATTTTTTTCTCTTCTCCTCCGACTTGACAGGAAAAGGGATGGGATGTAGTTTTGAGAAAAGTGACACAGATTGATTAGAGTGGCTTACTACACCCCACTGGTGAAGGACGTGGAAGGGGATTACGGTGCATCCGTTGGAAGAAATTCCTGGTGATCGTTACAAAATAGAGGAACTGGAGGGCCTGGTAGAAGAATATCAGAGGACAGAGGAGAAACTGCGCCGAAATCATGAAACACAGACGATCATCAACTCCCTTCTTAGCCTCTCTCTTGAAGAGATTCCCTTCCATAATCTGTTGCAACGATGTCTCGATCTGCTCCTTTCCATCGAATGGCTCTCTTTTGAATCCCGGGGAGCGATTTTTCTCGTGGAAGAGAATCCGGAGATCCTGGTCCTGAAGGTGGCCAACGGCCTGGAAGGGCTTGACCGGAAGTTGTGCGGGGAAGTCCCCTTCGGCCAGTGCCTTTGCGGGAAGGCCGCCCTGGCCGGGGAGATTCTCCATATCACCTCCGATGATGCTCAACATGAACGACAAGTTGAGGGGATGCTGCCTCACGGGCACTACTGCGTCCCGATTCAGGATGCCGACCGGGTCCTGGGGGTGATCAACATCTTTGTCGATGCGGATCATCAGCGGGATCCGGCGGAGGAAGAGTTTCTGGTCACCGTTGCCCATACACTGGCCGGGATCGTGGTCCGCCGCAGGACGGAAGAGGCCCTTCGTAAGAGTGAAAAGAATCTACGCAACATTACCTCGAACCTGGGCGAAGGGATCTTTGTCCTCGATGCCTTCGGCCGCCTGCTCTTCATGAACCCCGAAGCGGAGCGCCTTCTCGGTGCTTCTGAAGAAGCCATACTCTTTCATGAGATTGATGATCTGGTGTTTATCGGAGGGGAGAACGAAAGAGAGGCAGACGATGAATCTCCTTTTCGTCAGGTCCTGCGGTCGGGGATAAAATGCTCCTCCGAGGATGCCCTGTTCCATCGTAAAGACGGTTCTCTCCTTCCCGTGGCCTATGTGTCTACCCCCTTCATGGAAAAGGGGAAGGTGACGGGATCGATTACGGCCTTCCGGGATATTTCGGAGCGGAAACGTCTGGAGAAGGAACTGCTGAAATCGCAGAAGGACGAATCACTTGGGGTCCTTGCCGGCGGGGTGGCCCACGATTTCAATAACCTTCTGACGGCGATCTGGGGGAACATCAATCTCGCCAAGGTTCATATCGATCCTGAAGACGAGATTGTCTATGAGCGTCTGACCGGTGCCGAAGAGGCCCTTCGCCGGGCCAAGGACCTGACACAGCAACTGCTGATCTTCGCACGGGGAAGCCGGCCGGTTCGGAAACTGATCCCCTCGGCACGTTTCGTCTATGGTGCGGTCTCCTTTGCCTTGAGCGGGTCCAATGTGCGGCCCTCCTTTCACTTCGATGAGGATCTGAAGCCCTTCGAGATTGATGAGGGGTTGATGAACCAGGTCATTCATAACCTGGTGATGAACGCCCAGGATGCCATGCCGGAAGGCGGGGAGATCCGGGTCCGTTGTGAGAACAGCGCGGTTTATGTGAGTGATGCCCTCCCTCTGAAAGACGGGGATTATGTGAAGATCTCCATCCAGGACCAGGGGACGGGCATCGACGGGGCGCACCTTTCCCGGATCTTCGAACCTTTCTTTACTACCAAACCGGAAGGCAACGGTCTCGGCCTGGCCGCCTCCTATGCCATTGTCCGGAAACATGACGGTTACATCTCCGTCGACTCCGATGCCGGCGCCGGTACGACCTTTACCATTTATCTTCCGGCCTCTTCACAGGCCATCGTTCATCGGGGAGGGGGAGGCGAGGTCCCCTTCAAGGGGAGGGGGAAGATCCTGGTGATGGACGATGAGGAGATGATCCGGGCCGTGGCGGGACAGATGTTGACGCGGATCGGCTATGCGGTAGAGTTCGCCGCGAACGGTGAGGAGGCCATCGAATATTTCGAAGAGGCCCGTATGTCGGGCGCTCCTTTTGATGCTGTGATCCTCGATCTGACGATTCCCGGCGGGATGGGCGGTCTCAAAGCGATCGAGCGCCTTCGGGAGATCGATCCCGAGGTCATCGCGATTGTTTCCAGCGGCTATTCTGACGATCCCGTGCTTGCCGATTATGAAAAATACGGTTTTCAAGGCGCCCTGCCGAAACCGTACAAGATTTTCGAGTTGAGCGAAGTCCTCCACGAGGTCATTCCGGCGGAATGATGTCCTTCATATTACAGATCGAATGTTCGGCGGATTCAGCCGAGGTAGCCGGTGAGGTCAGCCAGGGCCTGGGGGCAATGGCAGCGTCAATTGACTATTCTGCGGCAGGTTCTACCGACGGTGCCCCGCTGGTGGAATCCCCGGAAGGGGGGATTGAGGCGGGGGACCGGGACTGCACACTCTCCCTACTTCTGGAGGAAGGCGTCGACGTGGAGGAGATGTTGTTGCGCCTTCAGGATATTCTCGGCTGGGAGCGGATTCCACCTCACCAGTTGAAGACCGTTGACCGGAAAGACTGGGTTGCATCCGTCCGGAAACGGCTTGTGCCGGTGAAGATGAGCAACCGTCTCTGGATCGTTCCGACCTGGCATGAGCCGCCCGATCCCGGTGCCGTAAATCTCCGTATCGATCCCGGCCAGGCCTTTGGAACAGGGACACACCCGACGACGAGGCTCTGCCTGGAATGGCTGGAAAAGAGACTCAGTCCGGGAGACTTCGTTCTGGATTACGGCTGCGGCACGGGGATTCTGGCGATTGCCGCCCTGAAACTGGGGGCGAGAAAAGCCGCCGGGGTGGATATCGATCCTCAGGCCCTGAAGGTGAGCCGGGAGAATGCCGCACGCAACGGCGTGGTTCTTAACTGTTACCTGCCGGAGGAATCCCCCCCCATGAAAGCGAATCTCGTCGTGGCGAACATCCTGGCCAACCCCTTGAAAGAACTGGCGCCTCTTCTGGCGGGATACACGAAAAAGGGCGGCCGGATCGCCCTGTCGGGGATTCTCGCTGAACAGGCCCCGCAGGTGGAAGGGGCCTACAGGGAGTGGTTCAAATGTTCCCCGCCGATGACGGAGGCAGGCTGGGCCCTCTTGGCAGGGACAAGACGGTAAACTTCCCAAGAATTTGAAAAGGGGAGGAAGGAACTTTGGTAAAAGTTGTTCAATTACGGGTGGCTTCCAAATGACTTGCAATCGATTTCTTGAAACACTAATATACTGAAGATTTCTATCCCGATGGAGCGACCTTGGAACTTCGAACCCGGGAACGGGCCCGCAAATACCTGCTTGGGATCAGCCTCTTTTTTCTGTCCGTAACGATAGTCTCCCTTATCATCGATCTGCGGAGCATCCGTGTACAGTACGAAGAACTCGCCCTGGTGGAAAGCCGGGCGATTTTTCAGACGATTGTCGCAATGCGGAAATGGAATGTCGAGCATGGGGGCGTTTATGTGCTGGTTTCGGAGACACTGAAGCCGAACCCCTATCTCAAGGATCCTCTCCGGGATCTGGTCACTACGGAGGGACTGAAACTGACCAAGGTGAATGCTGCCTATATGACCCGGCTCCTCTCCGAGGAACTTCGTGAAAAGAACAATATTCAAATCCGTATCACCAGCCTCAAACCCCTGAATCCGGGAAATCGAGCTGAATTCTGGGAGCGACGGGCTTTGGAGCAGTTTGAGTCAGGGAGCGTGGATGAGCATGGAATCTTTCCAGGGGAAGAGGAGCGAACCTTCCGTTATATGGCTCCGTTGACGGTCGAGGAGCCCTGCCTTGCCTGCCACGGCGACCAGGGATACCGGATCGGCGACGTACGGGGCGGGATCAGCGTTGCTTTTTCCTATGCACCTTTTGACAAGGCCCTGGGAAAAGTGATGCACCGGATTACCCTGGCCCATCTCCTTTTTCTTGTGCTGGGCTTGTGGATCATATTCCTCCTGGGGCGGAAGATCATCCGTCGGATTGACGAACTGCAGGCTTCCATGGCCCGGGTCAAGAAACTGGAAGGATTGCTTCCGATCTGTTCGGGATGTAAAAAGATCCGATTGGAACAGGCGGAGGAGAAGGACCGAAAATCCTGGGTCCCGATTGAAGAATATATTGGTGATCGGACGGATGCCGAGTTTTCCCATGGTCTTTGCCCGGACTGCCTGAAAAAACTCTATCCCGATTATCACGGCCATGAGGAGTGAGAATCCGGCATCCCATGAGTCATGATTGAAAAGGAGAACCTTCGTGTACGAATTAACAGTGAAAAGTCGCTTTGCTGCGGCACATCAGTTACGGCATTACAAGGGAAAATGTGAGAACCTCCATGGTCATAACTGGAAAATTGAAGTCACCCTGCGTACGACGAAACTCAATGAAATCGGTCTCGCCATAGACTTCAAGGAGATCCGGTCGTCACTGCAGGAAGTCCTGGAAGAACTTGATCATCACTGTCTGAACGATCTTCCCGCCTTTCAGCAGGAGAATCCTTCTTCCGAGGTGATCGCACGCTGGATCTTTGGTGAGGTTGCCCGGCGTATGGAAAATGATGATCTCCAGGTGGCCCGGGTGACCGCCTGGGAGTCGGACGACGCCTGTGCAACCTATTTCCGGGATGTGCCCCCTCGCCCTGCAAATCCATGACGCCATTGAACCTTCATCGACAAGTCTCTCCTGATGATTCCGGTGCGGTGCCTGTCCCAAAAGGGGTGTAAAGGTGAGAAAAGATGCACTCTCCCAGATCCTTTTGCTTTCCGGCGGACTTGACTCGGTGGTGAACTGTGCCTTGGCCTGCGAAGAAGGGCCGGTCGTTCTCGCCCTAACCTTTGATTACGGTCAGCATGCTGCAAACCGTGAGATTGGTGCGGCGAAAGAGGTCAGTGACCATTATTCGATTCCCCACCGGGTGATTCCACTTCCCTGGCTTGGTGAAATCACGACCACAGATCTCGTCCGGAAAGGTGCCCATCCTCCCGAGTTGTCCCGAGAGGATCTGGACGATCGGGAAAAGACGAAGGATTCCGCCCGGGCCGTCTGGGTTCCCAATCGGAACGGGATCATGATCGAGATCGCTGCTGCCTTTGCCGAGGTGCTCGGGGCCGGCAGGATCGTGGCCGGTTTCAACCGGGAAGAGGCTGCGACCTTTCCCGACAACTCAGCGGCCTATCTTGAGACCGTCAACCACGCTCTTGCTTATTCTGCGGGTGCGCCGGTAGAGGTGATCAGCTATACGGCCCGGATGGATAAAAAGGAGATCGTTCAGGCGGGCCTTCTGCATCAGGCCCCCTTTGCAAAGGTCTGGAGCTGTTACCGGGGTGAAGAAAAAATGTGTGGTTCCTGCGAGTCCTGCGGGAGGTTGGAGAGGGCCATTGTGGGGACGGAGGCGGAGGAGATGCTGAAGGGGCGTTTTGAGAGATGAAGCTTGCCCCTTATGGGCAGGAAACCTTGATCAGTTTGAGAAAGGACTTGTCAAAATCGTTGATTTCCGGGGAGAGCTGAGGGGGGTCGACACAGACCTCTTCTTCCGGATCGTACCCGGAATCGAAGTCATCGGGGTTGGACCCGGTGTAGATGAAGCGTTCCGCGGAGATGAGTTCCGACGGGTCGAACTCTGAGGCCCCGCCTTCTTCAGAGTCGTCGATCCGGGTAAAGGAAGCCATGAGGATATCGACATGGTATCCCTCTTCTTCGATCTGATTCAATGTGTCTTGAATTCCATCGTTGTCTGAATAGGCCTGATGAATGGCCTGGATGAGTTGTTCTGCGAGTCTTTTTAGCCTTCTCTCCTGATCCATAGGATGCCCCCTTTAATGATTTTACGACTTCACATATCTGATCTCCACACCTTTGTCAAGCTTTTTTCTCATCTTTTTTGACACTTTTTCACTGTTTTGATTTCTTGACAGTCAAAAAGGGTGCAGGTATAGTACCGTCACAGTCGGGCAAGGCCCGGAATATGGAAAAAACAGCGAATAAACAAGGAAAAAAGGAAGAGGAAACTGTGTCTGAAAATTCGAAGAAAGAGGGGCTGAAAACCCTGGAGAAAGTCTACGATCCGACGGGAACCGAAGAAAAATGGTATGCCTACTGGACGGGAAAGGGGTATTTTCGGGGCGGCCTCGATCAGGATCGCCCTTATTACTCGATTGTGATTCCTCCCCCCAATGTTACAGGCTCCCTCCACATGGGACATGCCCTGAACAATACCCTTCAGGATATTCTGATCCGCTGGAAGCGGATGGACGGGGTCAACACCCTCTGGATGCCCGGCACCGACCATGCGGGGATTGCCACACAGAACGTGGTGGAACGGGACCTGGCCTCGGAAGGACTGGACCGTCACGAACTGGGCCGGGAGAAATTCATCGAACGGGTCTGGAAGTGGCGCAAGGAGTACGGCGGGGTGATCATCAATCAGCTCCGGCGCCTCGGTTCCTCCTGTGACTGGAGCCGGGAGCGGTTCACCATGGACGAGGGGCTCTCCAGTGCGGTGCGAGAGGTCTTTGTCCGGCTCTATGAGGAGGGGTTGATCTACCGGGACAACTACATCACCAACTGGTGTCCCCGGTGCCATACGGCCCTATCCGATGTGGAAGTCGAGCATGAAGATACGGATGGACACCTCTACCATATCCGCTACCCTCTGTTGGGACGGAAGGGGTTCCTGACCGTTGCAACAACCCGACCCGAGACGATGCTGGGCGATACGGCCGTGGCGGTAAACCCCGAGGATGAACGCTATCTGGCCCTCCATGGGGAAAAGGCGGTCCTGCCCATTCTGGAGCGGGAACTGCCCGTCATTGCCGATGACTACGTAGACCGGGAATTCGGGACAGGGGTTGTGAAGATCACTCCGGCTCACGATCCGAACGATTTCGAGGTCGGTCTTCGTCACGATCTTCCCCAGATCAACGTGATGGATCAGGATGCCCGGATGAACGAGGCGGCCGGGAAATATGCGGGAATGGATCGTTACGAATGCCGCAAGGCCCTCCTGGAGGATCTCAAAAAAGAAGGGCTCATCGAAAAGATCGAGGAGCATGGACATGCCGTGGGGCACTGCTACCGCTGCAAAACCGTCGTCGAACCGATCCTGTCGCTCCAGTGGTTCGTCCGGATGAAGGAGCTGGCGGCCCCGGCGATTGCCGCCGTGGAAGAAGGGAAGATCCGTTTTGTCCCGAAGGGATGGGAAAACACCTATTTCGAATGGATGCGCAACATCCGGGACTGGTGCATCTCCCGACAGATCTGGTGGGGACACCGGATCCCGGCATGGATCTGTGGCTCTTGCGGCAAGATCACCGTCGACCGAACCGATCCGACCGCCTGTGCCCATTGCGGAAGTCCCGAAATTACCCAGGAAACGGATGTCCTCGACACCTGGTTCTCCTCGGCCCTCTGGCCCTTCTCCACCCTCGGTTGGCCCGATGAGACGCCGGAGCTTGCCCACTACTATCCCACGTCCGTGCTGATCACCGGTTTTGATATCATCTTCTTCTGGGTGGCCCGGATGATCATGATGGGGCTCAAGTTTATGGGAGAGGCCCCTTTCCAGGATGTCTACATCCATGCCCTGGTGCGGGATGCTCAGGGACAGAAGATGTCGAAGTCTAAGGGGAACGTTATCGATCCCCTGATCATGATCGACAAGTTCGGCACCGATGCCTTCCGTTTCACACTGACGGCCTTTGCCGCCCAGGGAAGGGATGTCCGTCTTTCCGAAGAGCGGATCCAGGGATACCGCAATTTTACCAACAAGATCTGGAACGCCTCCCGATTCGCTCTCATGAACCTGGACGATTACAATCCGGAATGTCAAGGCGCAGCACCGGCACTGGCCGACCGGTGGATTGTCAGTCGATTGAACCGTGCCGTGGCCGGGGTCCGAGAGGCCATGGAGGCCTACAAGTTTAACGAAGCCGCTTCCGTCCTCTACCGGTTTTTCTGGCATGAGTTCTGCGACTGGTACCTGGAACTGATCAAAGGCCGCCTCTACGGGGACGATCCGGCTGAGCGCCGGACAGCGCAGCACTGTCTCGTCGATACCCTCCATGAGAGTTTACGGCTGCTCCATCCCTTCATGCCCTTCATTACCGAGGAGATCTACCAGCATCTGCCGGTCCACGGCGAAAGCATCATGATCGATGCCTATCCCGTTACCGAGCCTGTCCGGGAGGACGCCGGGGCGGAAGAGGAGATGGCTCTCGTCATGGAGGCCATCACCCTGATCCGGAACATCCGTGGAGAGATGAACATCTCCCCCGGGAAGCCCCTCAACCCCCTGATCCGCGTCCGCGAGGAAAAGGCAGGAGAGGTTCTGCAACGCTACGAGGGGTCCATCCTCTCCCTGAGTCGATGCGAGACCCTCCGTGTCGGCACGGATGTGGTCCGTCCCTCCTCATCGGCGACGGCCGTGGGAGACAGTGTGGAGGTCTTCGTTCCCCTTGAAGGGGTCATCGACCTGGAAGAGGAAAAGGCGCGCCTGATGAAAAACCTTGCCAAGGTTCAGAAGGATCTTGCCGGCGTCAACCGGAAGCTGGCCAATGAATCCTTTACCAGCAAAGCTCCGGCCGATGTGGTCGCGAAAGAACAGGCCAAGCGGGAAGAACTCGCGGCCAAGGAGCAGAAGATCGAGGCCGGGCTGACCGCTCTTGAATAGTCCCGCCCTGAACCAGGATTCTTTCATCATGTCTGATCATTCCCCCCATGAAGAGATCGTCCGCCGGGCCCTTGCCGAAGACCTGGGTCCCGGCGATGTCACGACCGATGCGATTGTTCCCCCGGACCGGACCGCCACGGCGGAGATGATCGCCAAGGAGGACTTTGTCCTGGCGGGGATCGAGATCGCCCGGGAGGTGTTCCGGCAGGTTGACCCGGTGTTACAGGTCGATTTCCTTTTTGATGACGGAAGTTTCATCACCCGGGGAAGTTCCGTCGCGAAGATCACAGGGGCAGCCGCCTCGATCCTCAAGGGGGAACGGGTGGCCCTGAATTTTCTGCAGCATCTCTCCGGTGTGGCCACATTGACGGCCGCCTTTGTCGGGAGGGTGCAGGGCCATGACGTCGCAATTTTAGAGACCCGGAAGACCCTTCCCGGTCTCCGGGAACTGGAGAAGTATGCCGTCCGGATGGGGGGCGGGACGAACCACCGGATGGGGCTCTACGATGCCGTCCTCATCAAGGACAACCATATCGCCGTGGGCGGGGGGATCGTTGCTGCCATCGGGAAGGTCCGGGAGCATCAACCCGATCTCCGTCCGATCGAGGTGGAGGTGACCGATCTGAAGGAGGTGCAGGAGGCCCTTTCGGCGGAGGCCGACATTCTTCTTCTGGACAACATGGATCTTGACACTTTGCGCGCGGCGGTGGAGATGGTCCGGGGCCGGGCGCTGACCGAGGCCTCGGGCAATATGACCTTGAAGAATGTCCGGACCGTGGCGGAGACCGGCGTCAACCGGATCTCTGTGGGCGCCCTGACCCATTCGGTGCGGGCTGTCGACATCTCACTGAAAATCTCCTTCTGAAACGGATCGAGGGGGCAAGGTCATGTTCTCCGCAGAGAATATTTCTGAGGGACTCGAGACAGAAGTGGTCGGGAAGGAGATTTTTACATTCGAAACCCTTGCCTCCACGAATGACGATCTCATGGAACGGGCCCGTGCGGGTGCGGCCGAGGGGGTTGTCGTCGTCGCCGACAAACAGACGAAAGGGCGGGGACGATTCGACCGGAGCTGGTCCTCCCCGTCGGGATGCAACCTCTATTTTTCCATTCTTTTAAGACCCCGCCTCTTCCCGGCGGCACTGCCGCAGATCACATTGACGGCAGCTGTCTCGCTCTGTGAAACTCTGCGGGCGGCAACGAATCTCGAGGTACAGATCAAGTGGCCCAACGATCTCTGGATCGGCAGGAGGAAGATCTGCGGGATTCTGACGGAGATGACAACCCGTGGGGAAACGGTCGAGGCGGTCGTCCTGGGGATTGGACTGAATGTCAATATGGAAGATCCGATAATTCCCGAGGCGTTGCAGGGGATAGCCACCTCTCTGTCTTGCGAAGCCGGACGGCGCTTTGATCGTGCGCGGCTATTGCAGAAGCTTCTGGTTTCTCTCGACAGGGATTATCGCCTCTTTCTCCGGGAGGGATTCGAACCTTTCCGGAAACGCTTTGCCGAACGTTCTTTGACCCGGGGACGGGACGTTACAACCTCAGTTTCGGGGCGGGAGGTCTTCGGCCGGACTGTCGGCGTCAGCCGGAATGGGGGGCTTCTGATCCGCGAGAAAGATGGACGGGTTCTTGAACTCCACTCCGGTGAGGTGAGTTTCTCTTCATAGAAAGGTAAAGTGATGCTTCTTGCCCTCGATGTCGGAAATACTCATACCGTCCTCGGCCTCTTTGCGGGACAGGACCTCTTGCAGCGCTGGCGGATCCGGACGGCCAAGGTGGGGACGGCCGATGAATACGGTGTTGTGATCCGCGATATGCTGCGGGAGGAGATGCGCCAAAACGGCGCTCTTTCGGGGATGGTGATCGCCAGTGTGGTCCCATCGTTGGATTCCGTCCTCCGGGAGATGGCCCGGACCTACTTCGATCTTGATCCGGTCTTTGTCACTGCGGAGAATATCCCGGGCATTCCCGTGCTCTACCGGGAGCCGAAGGATGTCGGCGCAGACCGGGTGGTCAATGCCCTGGCCGCCCTGGCCGAGGAGAAGCCCCCGCTGATTATCGTCGATTTCGGGACGGCCGTCACCTTTGATGTGATCAATGACCGGGGGGAGTATGCCGGCGGGTCGATCGTGCCGGGGATCGGGATCTCCCTCTCGGCTCTCTACCGTGAGGCGGCTCGTCTTGCCCCCGTCGATCTCGTTCCTCCCGAACGTTCCATCGGCCGAAGCACCGAGGAGTCGATCCAGTCGGGCGTCCTTTTCGGCTATGCCGGTTTGGTGGAGGGAATGGTGGAGCGGATCTCAAAAGAGATGGGCGGAAACCCTGCCGTTATAGCCACTGGCGGATTCGCACCCCTCATGGCAAAGGTGACGGCAGGAATTCATCGGGTCGATACCGACCTGACCCTGAAGGGGCTCAGATTGGCTTGGGACCGGATGAAAAAGATTCCTTAATTCATCATAATCTTAATCTTATTCTTAATCTTGCCTTTTGTCCTTAACTTTACGTTGATTCTTGTTTTTGATTTTCTCCGTGTCCCCCGTGCTCCCCGTGGTTAATCGCTTTTGTTTTTGATTTTTACTTGATTCTTGTTTTTCTTCAATTTCTTCATGGTGCATCTTGGGGTTTGATTGACTCCGATTCAGCGCTCTCCCTCTCCTCGTAGGCCTCCCGGCAGACTTCGCCGAAGAGGGCGGCTAAGACCAGGCTGATATAGAAACCGGCGGCAGCAGCGATCAGTGGGCCGAGGAAGGGGAGAATCCCCCGAAGGACGGCGAAGAGAATGATCGAGACGATCGACAGGAGGGTGATCTTGAAGTAGTCGTCCCCCACATTCATGATCCGGTCCCAGATCTCCCGGATGTAGAAGGCGGAAGAGATCTTTTCAACGCGGGAGTACTGGGCGATCCCCATGGGGATGAAGAAGAAGGCCGCTACATAAAGAAGGGCCGTGACGGCGAAGAAGGCCATGGACACCATCTTAGCCAGGATTCCTCCTTCCAGGACCGATTTGGAAACCTCATAGCAGAATTGGGGCAGGACGAGGTATCCTGCCGTGATCAGAAAGATGATGAATCCCTTCAGAAAGAGCCCTTTCCAGTCCTCCCATTCAGGAAGCCGATTGGCGTCTTTCCGGTGGAAGGTCTCTGAAAAGTGCCGATAGAGATAGCCTGTGGCGAAGAAGGTCAGGGGAAGAAGATACCATTTCTGCAGGGCGAGACTGAAGAGGGTCCCGATTCCTACTTTAGCAATCCAACCGGCATCTTCCCGGGGACGGTGCAATTCCTTGGCAAGATCGAGCATCGTTCTCCTCCCTCTCAATCGTCGAGACTGTTCAGGACCAGTCCCGTCAACAGCTTTGGATAGAAGTAGGTCGATTTCTGCGGCATCTTTTCCCCCCGTAGGGAGACCTCCCGTAATTGATCGACCCGGGTTCCGTTCAGGAGAAAGGCCAGTTGGGCATCCCCGTCATTTACGGTATGGAGCGCGTCTTCTGCCTCCTTGACATAACGGACGTGGGATTGTGCCTTCAGTTCTTTTTCGCCGATCCCCAGGAGGTGATCGAGGAGGATCGTGTGGAGGATGGTAACATCCAGTTGTTGCAGGACAGGAGAAAGATTTTCGCCGAAGAGGGAACGGACCCCGTCGAGGTCTTTCAATATCAGGAGGTAGAGGTCATCGCTCTTTCCCGTGTAGAGTCCGAATGCGTGCCCTTTTTCTCCAACCTCCCCGAGGTCCCGGAGAAACTTTCCCTTTTCGAGATAGGGGTAGGCCCGGACCTCGAAGTAGGTCGCGACCTGTTCCAGGTAGGTGGAAAGATTGAAGTTTGAGAGATGATCAACAACCCGATGCGTCGGGTAGATCGTCAGCCCCGGTTCCTCCATGTTGGAGAAGTACATCATGACATAGTCGAACCCCTGTTTTTCGTTTTCATTGCCAGTCCTTTCCCGCATTCGGTCTCGGAAATTGAGTGCCGTCTCATAGCGGTGGTGCCCATCGGCAATGAAGAGGGGCAGGTCGGCAAGGACTTTCCGAATCTGGTCGATCTCTTCTTCGGAGTCGACGGTCCAGACCCGGTGGCGTACACCGTCCTGATCGGTGACATCGATGCAGGGGGTTTTCCGGGCCGATGCATCGAGAATCTCAATGGCTTCCATGCCGGGATTGGAATAGAGGGAAAAAATGGGGGAAAAGTTGGCATGGGTGGCTTCCATCAGTTGCAGTCGGTCGGCCTTCGGACCGGAGAGGGTGTTTTCGTGTGGGAGGACCACACCCGAGTCGAGATCCTCTATGAGCACTCGGGAGAGAAATCCCTTCAGGACTTTTTGCTCCCCTTCCCGGGTACGGTAATCCATGAAATAGCAGTAGAGAACGGGATGCTCCTCACGGAGAAGAATGCCATCTTCGCGCCACTTCCTGAGATCCTCGGCGGAACGGGTATAACGGTTGTCCTGATCGCTGTCTGCCGAGGTCTGGCGGCCGAGTTCGAGACGAATTACGTTGCAGGGGTGCTTCTCATAAAGTTCTTCCTGCTCTTTGTCGGAGATGATGTCGTAGGGCGGTGCCATGACCCTGTTCGGATCGCCCACCTTTTCGGGATCGTAACGGAGTCCCCGGAATGGTTCAATCACTGCCATTGTCTGCTCCTGTCCATTTGATAAAGATACTATACTACATAAAAAAGGTGTGATTTCAAAATGTTTTTTCCTTCCCGAAACCGGGATGGCTTGACATCCTTTGCGGGTGTGATACATTTGGATTTGCCAAAGAGCGTGCAATAAAGGGGGTCAGGCCTACACATTGCACATCCCACACGTTAATAGGGTTTTACTCATCGCAAAATGTGCAATGTGTAGGCCTGACCCCGAATTGTCCGAATTGTCAGGAAGGAGTCAGACCATGCCCCATCTCCCTGCCCCCTACAAACGGTTCCAGAAGGAGTTCCCCGAAGTGAGCAAGGCCTATGCCGCCTTTGCCCAGGCCTGTCATGAAGAGGGTCCTCTTGACGAAAAGTCACGCCGCCTCGTCAAGTTGGGTGTCGCCGTAGGTCTCTGTTCCGAAGGCGCCGTCAAGTCCCACGCTCGCCGGGCCCTCTCCATCGGCGTATCCACCGATGAAATCCGCCATGCCGTTCTCCTGGGAATGTCCACCACCGGTTTCCCCCGGACTATTGCCGCCTTGGAATGGGTGGAAGAGGTGATTTCGGCACAACAGGGGTAACCCGGGAGAGACTCTCCAGCCATGTTTGTTGAATCGGAAAAGACCTTGATGCAGGGCATTCGGGACGATGCGTTGATCCGTGTGGTCTCTAAAACTGCCGCCCAACGGGGAATCCCACTCTTTATTGTGGGGGGCTGGATCCGGGACCGCCTTCTGGGGCGGACCTCGGACGATTATGATTTTATTGTTGTCGGCGATGCCCGCTCCCTGGCCGCAGAGGTGGCCCGCCGCATCGGGGGAAGTCCCTTTGCCATGGGCCATGAAGCGCCTTACACCTACCGTATTGTGGTGGAGGGGAAGACCCTTGACTTCGTTTCCCAGGGGACGTCGGACCTGACGGCGGAACTCTCCCGGCGTGATTTTACCGTCAATACCTTTACCTGGTCCTGTGGAGAGGAGAGGCTCCTCGATCCCTTCGGTGGGCTTTCGGATTTATCCGGGAAGATTATTCGGATGGTCTCTCCCGAGGTGCTCCATGCCGACCCCCTGCGGATGCTTCGGGCCGTCCGTTTTTCCACAGTGTTGGAAGGTTTCCGCATCTCCGGGAAGACGGAAGAGGAGATCCGTCGGCATTCCGGTGAACTTGCTTCTTCCGCCGTTGAGCGAATCCGGGAGGAGATCGACCGCATCCTTCTTTCCGGCCGGGCGGCTGCCGGGACGGAGCAAATGGGGATCCTCGGGCTTCTCTTTATTGTTTTTCCTGAACTGGAGCCACTGGCCGGTCTGGCCCAGGGCCCCTATCATCACTGCGATGCCCTAAAACACACCTTCGAGGTGCTGGCATCCGTCGATGGTCTGGATGAGCTGTGCCGCGCCTTCTCTTTTTCCTTTGAGCTGAGCCGGGAAGATCGTCTGGTCCTGGCCTATGCCGCCCTTTTTCATGATTTAGGAAAAAAGGATTCCTGTACTGTTGATGCCGAAGGCATCCCCCATTTCTACGGCCATGAGAAGACCGGTGCCGAGATTGCCGGGGCCGTGACGTCTCGTTTTGCCTTTCCGAAAAGAAGGGCAGAGCGGATCCGGCGTCTCGTCCGGTACCATGTGCGGGGATTGGGACTTGTCAAGGATGGTTTTACCGATCGGGCCCTGCGCCGGATCATCGTCCGTGTAGAAGAGGATCTTCCCCTCCACGTTCTCCTCTCCCTGGCCGATCGAAGGTCCGCCCGGGGTCGTAATTTCGAGGAGATGGAAAGACGGACTGTGCTCTTGGGGCAGGCCCTTCTGGACCTTTATGGCTCGAAAGGAAGAGAGGTTCTCTCTCCGCCTGTTCTGATTACTGGAGAAGATGTCATGGAGGTGCTGGGGATCCCTGCCGGTCCTGCCGTCGGGGTGGCCCTCTCGAAGATCCGGGACCGCCAGATCGACGGAGTAATCGAGACGCGGGCGGAGGCCCTGGAATTTCTCCGTAATGATCATCGATGAAAAGTAGCGTCCCGGTTTATCCGGGACGAAGAGATCGTCACCCATAAAGGGTGACGCTACAGGGTTCCGTCATCCCGGTAGCGCCGGGGTTTATCCCCGGCGGAACGCTCCTTTGTTTTTCTTTGCGTTCTTTGTGAGCTTGGCGAGAGAAAAATATCCGTTCTTTAAGGTTGACACTCCGGAACACCGATGATAGGATTTCCTAACTTTTGGGGGCG
>CAYQVN010000017.1:0-15765 GCA_964420895.1 uncultured Nitrospirota bacterium
CCCAACTGAGCTATCCGCCCAAAAAATCTGTTATGGTGTCCCCAGGGGGATTTGAACCCCCGTCGCCGCCGTGAAAGGGCGGTGTCCTGGGCCAGGCTAGACGATGGGGACCGCCTTGTATGAAAAAGGGATCGTTCCGATTCCTTTTGCGTTCTGGTGAGCCGTGTTGGGCTCGAACCAACGACACCCGCCTTAAAAGGGCGGTGCTCTGCCAACTGAGCTAACGGCCCTTAATCAGGCGGAACAAACCGCCCTGGTCAAGAGTGTGGAACTATATAAAATCCAAAAATCTTTGTCAATAAAAAATGAATTCCAAGAACCCTTCCTGTGCATTTTTTCTTTCCGCCTGAATGAGGAAGTTTCCCCTATTGATAAGGGTTGCTGACGATTATGGTTTCCTCTCGCTTGGGTCCGGTGGAGACGATGGAGAAGGGGATCTCGATGAGGTCCTCCAGTCTTCGGATATAGTCCCGGGCCCGGGAGGGCAGGTCCTGAATCGTTTTTGTGCCCACGGTACTGGTTTTCCAGCCGGGCACTTCTTCGTAAACCGGTTTGCATTCTTCCAAAACGGGAAGCTCTGTGGGGAATTCCGTCAGGAGAGAATTCTTGTATTTATATCCAGTACAGATATGGATAGAGCCGAAGCCGTCCAGGACATCGAGTTTGGTCAGGGCGCCGGAGGTCAGGGAGTTGATCCGCACGGAATAGCGCACGACCATGGCATCAAACCATCCACATCGTCTCGGTCTGCCCGTAGATGCGCCGAATTCCCTGCCGACGCGCCGGAATTCCTCTCCCCGTTCATCCTCCAGTTCCGTCGGGAAGGGGCCGCTTCCAACCCGGGTCGTATAGGCCTTGATGATCGCAAGGACATGGTCCACTTGGGTCGGTCCGAAGCCGAGTCCCGTACAGGCCCCGCCGGCAATGGGGTTGGAGGAGGTGACAAAGGGGTAGGTCCCATGATCGATGTCGAGATGGGTCCCTTGGGCCCCTTCGCAGAGGATGTTTTCTCCTTTTCTCATGGACTCCCGGATCCGCAAAGAAACATCCGTGGCCCACACCCTGATCCGTTCGGCGTAGCCCATGTAGTTCTCGAAGATCGGCTCCACTTCCAGCCCTTTGCCGCCGAACTTCTTCTGAATCAGAAAATTGTAATGTTCTACATTCGTCTGCAGCTTTTCCCGGAAGAGGTCCGGATGGAGAAGGTCGGAAACCCGCATACCCCGGCGGGACATCTTGTCCGTATAGGCGGGGCCGATGCCTCGACCGGTGGTTCCGATCTTGCCGGAACCGAGTGCCTTCTCGTTGCCGCTTTCAATGGCAACATGGTAGGGCATAATCAGATGGGCGTTCTTGCTGACATGGAATCGGCCGTCCAGGGTACAGCCTTTCGCCTCCAGGTCGTTGACCTCCTGAATCAAGGCGGCCGGGTCGATGACCACGCCGTTTCCGATAGCGCATGCTTTTTCGGAATGAAGGATGCCCGAAGGGATCAGGTGGAGGATGTATTCCTCGTCTCCGATGACAACGGTATGTCCGGCATTGTGCCCGCCCTGAAAACGGGCGACCAGTTCCGCCTTCTCCGTGAGAAGATCGACGATCTTTCCCTTCCCTTCGTCTCCCCACTGACTTCCAACTACAACTAAGGTTGCCACCGATGACTCCTTTCATGGTGCCTGATGCACATGGATTTTTCTGCCCCATTCCCCTCTAAGGAGACGGACGAGGACGTGCCGCTCCCTCTGGATCGTGCGGAGCGGCTGCAGTATCTTCGCCTGTCGGGGGGTTACAAACGGGCTACCCGAACGTCTATGACATTGGGAAGCGTTGCAAGTTTGTCCAGCAGTGCCGCGTCGACGAGACTGTCGACATTGACAATGGAGATCGCCTTTCCGCCCGGTTCTTCCCGGCCGAACTGCATCCTGGCAATATTGATCCGGGCATCGGCCAGGGAGCGTCCAACACTGCCGATAACGCCCGGTTTGTCGTTGTTCCGAAAGATGAGCATCTCCCCTTCGGGGATGGCTTCCAGGGACATCCCGTCGACCATGACAATGCGCGGGTCCCGGTTGTTGAAAAGGGTCCCGGAGATCGAATTCTTCCCGTATTTCCCTTCGATGGTGATGGTGATCTTGTTCTGGAAGTTGGGGCGTTCGTTCGACTTCACCTCGGAGGTTTTGATTCCCCGTTCTTTGGCCAGATAGGGAGCGCTTACATAGTTGACGTCGGCAAAGTTGGAGAGAAATCCCTTGAGAATTGCCGTGGTGACCGGTTCGCTGTTCAGATCGGCGGCATCCCCGAAGTACTCCATGGTGACCTGGTTGGCCCTTCCGTCGGCAACCTGGCCCAGGAAGGTGCCGAGTTTTTCGCCCAGAGAAACGTAGGGCTGGATCTTTTCCATCTCTTCAGGTGAGACAGCGGCCATGTTCCGGGCGTTTTTCGCAACACCGGTCTTTAAATATTCCACCATCTGGTTGGCCACCATTACGGCCACGTTGACCTGAGCCTCACTGGTGGAGGCGCCGAGATGGGGGGTGATGATCACATTGTCGAGGGCGAGAAGGGGGTTGTCTACGGGCGGTTCCGCTTCAAAGACATCGAGGGCCGCCGCGGCGACCTTCCCACTCTGCAGGGCCTCAAGGAGGTCCGCTTCTTTGATGATCCCTCCCCGGGCGCAGTTGACCAGCCGGACCCCGTCTTTCATCTTGGCAATGGTTTCGGCGTTGATCAGGTGCTTGGTCTCCGGTGTCATCGGTGTATGGACGGTGATGATGTCCGATCCGGCGTATATTTCGTCCAGAGAGACCAGGTTTACACCGAGAGAATGGGCCATCTCTTCCGTCATGTAGGGATCGTATCCGATCACTTTCATCTCGAGACCGCGGGCACGCTTGGCTACGTTCTTCCCGATATTCCCCAGCCCGATGACGCCGAGGGTCTTTCCCATCAGCTCCGTGCCGGTGAATTTTTTCTTCTCCCACTTGTTCGCCTTCAGGCTGGCCGTGGCCTGGGGGATATTCCGGCAGAGGGACATGATCATGGCCACGGTATGTTCTGCGGTGGTTACGGTGTTGCCGCCGGGGGTATTCATGACGACGACCCCCTTCTGGCTGGCGGCCGGGATATTCACGTTGTCCAACCCGGCACCGGCGCGACCGATCACTTTCAGGTTCGTAGCCTGTTCCAGCAGTTCCGGCGTAATCTTCGTAGCGCTCCGGATGACCAGGCCGTCGTAATCGCCGATGATTTTCATAATTTCATCGGCCGGGGTGGATGTGCGGGCATTGACTTCGAAGCCCGCTTCCTCGAAGATTTTGGCTCCTTCGGCTGCCAGATTGTCGCTGATTAAGATTTTCATCGTCATGGTTCCTCTATACCGGTTAATTGGCTAATGATCGTAGAGTATTTCCTCTGCCGTCTTGATCCCCGCGCCGAGTTCAAAATCGTAACCGAAGGCATGCAGGCCGCGCTCCACGGCGGCAATGGCGGTGATGACATCGATCGTATCGGCATAGCCAAGATGTGCAAGACGAAAGATCTTTCCTTTCAGTTGTGCCTGGCCGCCGGCAATGGTGACACCGTACTCTTCCCGGAGTTTCTTGTTGAAGGCGCCCCCGTCGATTCCGTCCGGCAGATAAGCGCCGGTAACGGCATTACTCGGAATATCGGTAGCCAGAAGCTTTAATCCCAACGTCTTCAGGGCGGCCCGGGTCGCTTCAGCCAGCCGTGCATGCCGGGCAAAGACATTTTCAAGTCCCTCTTCCCGCATCATTTCCAGGACTTTTTTCAGACCGATGATCATGGCGACGGGACTGGTGAAATTTGTCTGTCCCGCCTTGGCCTTTGCGTGTTCTTTTTTCAGGTTGAAGTAGAAGCGTGGACACTTTGCGGTTTCATTGAATCCCCAGGCTTTATCACTGACGCTGATGAATGCGGCACCGGGAGGGAGCATGAGGGCTTTCTGGGAACCGGTTACGCAGATATCGATTCCCCAGGCATCGACGGGGAGGTCCATGACGCCGGTGGCGGTGATGGCATCGACAACGAGGATGGTGTTGTCCTGTTTCCGGACGATAGCACCGATCTCTTTGATCGGGTGGACCGAGGCGGAACAGGTCTCGCTGGCCTGTACAAAGACGGCCTTGATGGTCGGGTCCTCGGCCAGCGCTTTTTCAATTGCCGATGCTTTGACCGAAGCGCCCCAGGGGACGTCGATGTTCACGGGGATGATTCCGTAGGCCTCGCAGATCTCGGCCCAGCGTTCTCCGAACTTCCCACCCCGTACACAGATTGCCTTGTCGCCGGGGGAGAGGAAATTGCTCACCGAGGCGTCCATCCCTCCTGTCCCTGAAGCAGTGAGGATCATGACCGTATTGTCCGTCTGGAAGAGCCATTTCAGTCCTTCCAGGACCTCTTTCATGATGGCTGCAAATTCCGGGGAACGGTGGTGAATGATCGGTTCCGACATGGCCGCCAGGGCCTCCGGGGGGACGGGAGTCGGGCCGGGTGCCAGTAGATATCGTTTTTTCATGGTCGATCCTTCCTTTTGCAAGAGACTGAGTTTTTTCTGACGCCAAGCGGTTTCGGACGCCGGATAAGCAGTGGTTTTTTCTCCCAAAACAAAGTTTTCTTGATAGCATAGGGGAGTATTCAATGTCAAGTCAAAAAAAGATGCCTTTTTGATCAAGATCTGTTATGCAATTGGTGCAGGAACAGTGTAAGTCATTATAATAATTGATTTATTTTAGGAAGTACACGCTAAATGAAAAAGGGGTTTACAACGATGGCAGAAAAGTTGGTGCCCCTGAGGGTTTCTTTTAGCGCTTTGGTGTCGTGGTGTAGAGGATTGCGCCGTTAGACTGTACGATCTTATAGATCTTTTTTGCGGACCGATGCAGCTTCTTGTATCTCTCATAATAACGAAGGACCCGGTCGACATATTCCCGGGTCGCCGGGATGGGCGGAATATCGCCGCAGGCCGCAACCCGGGTCTCACCCGCATGGTAGGCGGCAACGACCAACTTGGGCTTCTGAAATCTATTCTTCAGTTCCATCAGGTAACGGACGCCACCGTCGATGTTCTGCTCCGGTTGGAAGGGGTCTTCCACCTTCAACTTTTTGGCCGTCGCCGGCATCAGTTGCATGAGGCCGATGGCGCCTGCATTCGAGATGGCATAGGGATCATAGTCCGATTCGGCTTTGATGACGGCCCGGATCAGTTCCTCCTCGATTCCGTATTTGGCGGCAGCCCGTTCGATTTCCCGGCGATATTGGTTCAAACTTTCCGAAAGGTTCTCCCGTGGTTTGTGGGAGGAGGTATATCGGGAGACCAGTTCCATCTCTCCCGGGTCCTGGCGGCTGTGGGTCACATGGATATTTCCTGACGTGTCGGAGTAAACAAAGAGATCAGCTTCTCCACTCCTGCCCAGCAGGATGAGCAAAAGGATGATCGATCCGATTCGGTAAACCTTTTTCCCGACAACCCTCCGAAGATTTTCCATTTCACGTAAAAACTATCACAGGGCGTGCGGGCCGTCAAGAATGACCTGCCTAAATCCGGCGGCCGATTTGGAACAAACCGGCTGCCGGATTTAGGCAAATGGATTTATTGACAGAAATCCATAACTCATTGTAAAATAATAAAAAGTAATAAATTCTTTCTGGATTTTTCATGTATGCGATCGTGTTATCATTATTGCTTCTTCTGCCGGGCTTCTGTATCGGGATTCCGGAGGGTCTCTGTGCCCCATCCGGCGTGGCAAAACTCCATCTGGATGAACACTACACAGCATCTGCCGAATCGGTCGTGCCGCCGGTTGTGCATTCTTTGGCAGAGCCTGGGGTGCACCCGGCCCTGACCCTTGATGGAACGGGGGTACAGCCGGTGGTCGATACGGCCTCCCCTGAAATGTTTCCTCCCGCCCCCTCCGGGAAACCACTCCTCGTTCTTTTCGGGATTGCCCTGTTGCCGGCTGTCTATTTTCTGCGGCGTAAAGGTGCCGTAAAAGAGATTGATACTCCGGAGTTGTCCGGGACACCGAAATCTTCGTACCTCCCTGACCGGACTCCGCGATCTGCAGTTGTGCCGGAAAAAGCACCGGAGGAATCCTGGCCCGACCTCGCAGAGTTGACTGACGACACGGTCCCGGAGGAATCCCCCGGCTCGCCTCCGGAGGAGGAGTCTTCTCTGTCCCGGATCCGATGCAAGGCGGCGGAAACAGGGGAAGTCGATGCGGGGCTGCTAATGGTTCTTCTCGAAAAGGTTCGTAATCCCCATGATCACTCCCGCCTGATCTATTGGATGGGAAGGTTCGGTGTCAAGGAGGCCCTTCCCCGGATCCTCCGTGAACTGGCCCATCCCGTTGGATCGGTCCGAATGGCGGCCGCCGCGGCTTTAGTCCATTTGAAGAACGATCGTGTTGAGGAACGGATGATCGAGATGGCCGAGGAACGGGACCCCAATGTACGCAAGGCAGCCCTTCTGGTCCTTTCCCGGATCGGTTCGGCACGGTGCCATGAGGTTGTACGAAAATCGTGCTGGGATTTTGAACCGGAGGTGCGGGAAGCGGCGGCGATCGCCCTGGGACGACTTCAGGTCCCCGACGCCGATTTTGATCTGCGGCAGATCCTGAGCGATTTTGAGGAGGAGGTTCGGCTGCAGGCGGTCCGGGCGTCTGGACAACTCCGTGAGGGAATGCAGCAGGAAGGTGGATGACGGGAGCAGGGATGCGCGTTCTTTTGGTTTTCTTATCGCTGTTCATGGTGGTTGCTTCTCCCCGGTTTGTGCAGGGGAGAGAGCGTGTAATGGTCGAGTCCTATCGCAATGCGGCGACAGGGAGTGATACGGTTACCCTCACACCGGAATCCGCTCCGATGATTGCCCAAAAGGTGCGGTTGACCCTGGAAGAGGAGTACCATGGAGCATCTGTAAAGCGATCCTTCCCGGCGGGAACCACAATATCCCACAGAAAATCACATGATCGACTGCCGGGAGTGATCAGCAGTGATCCTCGGATCTCTCTTGCCTTATTTTTGCTGTTGTTGGGACTTTTTCTCTTTGGTCTTCATCGTTATCTCGCTTTTCGGATTGCCCGGGCCCTCCGGAACATTCCCTGGAAAAATGTGCGGGCAGATGGTTCCGTTCAGGGGTGGCCCGATGCGTCGCTATTCCGGAAGATCCATTACTGGAACTACCTGAAGGATCTGCGCTCCCTGGAACGAATTCATCGCCATCATGATCAACGGACGAAGACGACGATCCGGACCATGACGGAGCGAGTCCTTTTCAGCAAGTACCTTGCCCGGTTAAAAACGGTCCGCCGGTCCGATGAGTCGCTTTTTATCCTTGGGGTCTTCTCTGTGATCGGCCGGGTCGAAGTTGCACATCCGATCCTTGCGCTGCTCCAGAGATTTCCGGAAGACGACAAGGTTGCAAAAGGGGTCGCCCTGGCGCTTCTTGCTATCCGGGATGCCAAGCTCTTGAGAATCCTTCTGCCTACACTGCCGGAGGCCAACCCCCTCCTGTGGAAGATCTGCGTCGATGTGAGCCGTTCCTTTGGAACGGCGGGGGTGGATCAGCTCTGCAAGGAGTTGCATCGCCTGAAGGACCCGGCCATCCGGATCGGTCTTCTGAATCTGCTGGGTGAGATCGGCCGGGAGCGCGCCGTCCCGGAGATGGAGTCGTATCTTGTGAAAGGGGACGAAGAGACCCGGATTGCAACGGCTTCGGCTCTGATGCGGACCGGGGCGCCTGAGGCCGTGGAATCGCTGATTGACGGAATCTGCCACAACCCCTCGGCACGGGTGCGCAGGGAGATCGCCCGCATCCTGCGGAAGGCGCCTCCTGCAACGGTCGTCTACCGCTTCAACCGGATGATTGCTTCGAGTCCGACCTTTTATCTTCGTATCCGTGCGATCGAGGCCCTGGAAATCCTGCAGCCGGAGGAGTGTCAGGTTTTTTATGCCGCCCTGGAGGATCGACATCCGAAGGTGCGGGCAGCCGCGGCCGCCGTTCTCGAGCGAACGGGATGGGTCAAAGAGGAACTTCAAGGCTACGGCGAGTCCTACAGTGAAGAAAGCCGGACACTGCTCATCCAGGCCGGCAGAGCCGGATCGTTGGCGCCTTTCCTCGCGCTGTTGGATCATGAGAACCCCAAGGTGGTCAAGCGGATCGTCCGGCTCCTGGCACGGATCGGAAAGGGGGAAGCCGTGGCGCCCCTCATGGCGCTGCTTGCGGCATGTGACGACTGGACCCTGCAATCGCGGTTGATCCCGGCCCTTGCCGCGTTGCAGGCGACGGAAGCGGTGCCCTTGATCCTGGAACATCTGAAGAGTTCACACCATTGGGTCCGTAAGGTTTCCATGGATGCCCTGGGGACATTATTGACGCCCGACTCCGAACTCCGGGAGGCGACTCTGCCAATCCTTAGGGCGGCCCTGGAAGATGATCACCCCTGGACCCGGGCCAGCGCCGTCTCCGTGTTGACAACCCTGGAAGATAGCTCGTCCGTTGCACGGCTGATAGAGCTTCTCCGGGATGAACAGACCCGTGTCCGCATGGAAGCGATCCGGGCGCTGAAACATTTCCATGCACTTCAGGCGGAAGGCGCCCTGATTGATTTACTCAACGATCCCCGGGCCAAGGTGTGTGCCATGGCGGCATCGGCCCTGGGACAATTCAAGAGCCGAAGGGCCCTGATGAAACTCTTTGACCGTTTTGACGAAGCAACATCGATCTTGCGTCTCGCCATCATTGAAGCCGTGGCGGAGATTGATCCTCTGGAGCTTGATCCGCTCCTTCCCAAGTTGATGGCGGCGACGTCGACCAATCTGAAGGTGGTCCGGAGCATGAAACATCTTGTTTCCGCCGATGCACGACGACTGATTCACTCCCTCGCCCGTCAGGGAGAGACAGCAGTCCGTTCTGCGGCGCTCCGTAATCTTCCGGAGGAGGAAGACCGGGAGGTGCAGGAGTTTCTCCAGTCTTCCTTGCGCGACCGTGAGGCATCTGTCCGGGCGGCTGCCGTCGATGCCATTGCCCTCCGCCAGAACCCGGAGATGTCCGAGATGTTGAGCGAGATGCGAAACGATCCGGAAGGTGAGGTGCGTCACCGGGTGATGCTGGCCCTGGGGCTGATCAAGAACCCCGACACCCTCCCCTATCTGCGCAACTGTCTCTATGAGGAGGACCCTGCCACTCGTGCCCATGCCCTGATGGCTCTCTTTCATTACGCAGAACCCCGGTTCCTGGAATATTTTCTGGAGCAGTTCCGGGAGATCCGGGTCCGGAATATTCTAAAGAAGATGTTGGCCGAGGGGCGGGATCCCGTGGTTAATCTTCTGGTTGAGAAGGTCCCTTCCTCCCGGCAGGAGGAGTTGGCAATCCTGAAAAATCATACCTTGAAAAGTCTCGATTGTTATCTGGAAGAACAGATCCTGGGCGCCGAAGAGAAAGAAGGGAAGTTCAAGGCCTTTATGATCGCCGAAATTCTAAAGCGGAAGAAATTGAAGAAAGTACTGAAGAAGGTTATTGAGGAAGACCCCCTGCCCGAGGTCCGTGCCAGGGCGCTTCGGGCCTTTGCGAACATCGCCCCCCTTTCCCGGGAAAAAGACCTGGTTCAGAAGGCTCTTCAGGACCCCGCCCTGGAGGTTCAGACCATTGCCTCCCGATTGCTCATCCATTTGGAAAAGGTGGAGGTCTGAGGGTTTTGTAATCATCCATAAACATGGATCAGTGACGAGGAGTTCCCTTCCGACCGCGGATCCTGCGGATTCCTTTCCGGAGCAGGATGATGACAATCCCCCCGAAGACAAGGACCCGGGCAATCGTCCGCACCGTCATGCCGAAAATTTCCTGATCGAGGATCGGGATCATTCACTCCCCCTTTCCGGGGAATCATCACGGACGATCGACTCGATCTCAAAGAGTTCTCCCCACATGTGAAAACTGACCCGGTCTTTTAAGACCTTCCCCCGGAACCGCACCGGAAGATTATCCTTCTGGAAGGGGGCGGGGAGGTTGACGGGATCGAAACGTTTTCCGTCGTCGCCCACGATTCCGTAGAAGCCCCCTTCCACGGAAATATGGCGGACCGTCCCTCGGAGCATCGTCTGTTCCGTGGGACATGCGGTGAGGAGCAGGGGCAAAAGCACGACTGCGATCAGGATCTTTTCCATTCAACTATCCTAACCTTTCTCCGCTCCCTCTGTCAAAGAAGTGCAGTTTTCCAGGGGGGATCGAGAAGTAGGCTGTACCACCCCTTTCCGGTCGCAGGCCCTGCCCGGCTTTTCCCCGGAGTCTGCATCCTCGCCATTCAAGGTCGATCCAGGTGGTCTCCCCCGTGATTTCGTGAAAGCGGACTTTGCCGGAAAGAGCATTCTCCCCTTTCACCGGGGTGACCGCCAGATCGGTCGGCCGGATACCGGCGATGAAGGGTCGCCGGCGTGACTCCCCGAAACATTGCGACAGAAAGGGGCTCTCCTGCAGAAGTTCCCCGTCGATGAGATTCATGGGGGGGCTGCCGATGAATCCGGCCGCAAAGAGGTTGGCCGGTGCGGCGTAGACCTCCTGCGGCGGTCCGCACTGGGAGAGTGTACCCTCGTTCAAGAGGGCGATCCTGTCGGAGAGGGCCATGGCCTCCTCCTGATCGTGAGTCACATAGATCGTTGTCACGGGGAATTCCCGGTGGAGGCGTTTCAGTTCGGTCCGCATCTCGATCCTGAGGCGGGCATCGAGATTGGAGAGGGGTTCATCCATGAGAAAGACCTTCGGCTGGCGGATGAGGGCCCGCCCCAGAGCGACCCGCTGCCGCTGTCCCCCCGAAAGTTCTCGGGGGAGCCGGGGCAGGTAGTCGGTCAGGCCGAGGAGCGCTGCGATCTTTTCAACGTCTCTCTGTCGGTCGGCCGACGGGACCTTTCGCACCAGAAGGGGGAAAGCGAGATTCTCCCTGACCGTCATGTGCGGGTAGAGGGCATAGCTTTGAAAGACCATGGCGATATCCCGTTCTCCCGGCGGGAGGTGGTTGATCTTTGTACCGTCGAAGGTGATCGTTCCGGAGGTGATCTCTTCCAGTCCCGCCACCATGTTGAGGATTGTCGATTTTCCGCAGCCGCTGGGGCCGACGAAGGTAAAAAATTCCCGGTCCCTGATGGTGAGATCGAGATTGCGGACCACCGGGTCTTTCTTGAATTTTTTGCAGAGATTGTGAAAAGCGATTTCCGTCATGGTTTATCCTTTAATGGCGCCGGCCGTCAGTCCTTCAATGATCCGTCGTTGAAAGAAAAAGACGAGGAGCAGCAGCGGCAGAGTGACGATGACCGAGGCGGCAGCAATCTCTCCCCAGGGGATCTCATGGAGCCCCGGGAAAAGGGCGATGCCCACCGGGATGGTCCGGGAGGCGGTGGTCGAGGTAAAAGTCAGGGCGAAGAGGAACTCATTCCAACTGAAGATGAAGACGAGAATTGCTGTGGCGAAGATCCCCGGGGCGGCGAGGGGAAGCATGATCCGGATGAAGGACTGCCAGGGGGTGCAACCGTCAATCCTGGCAGCGCGGTAGAGTTCGTCGGGGATGTTCCGGAAAAAGTGGGTCAAAACCCAGATGGTCAAAGGGAGGGTGAAACTCGTGTAGGTCAGTATGAGAGAGAGGGGGGTGTCCCTCAGGCCTGCGGCACGGATGAGCAGATAGAGAGGGCTGACCGTGGCAATCGGCGGAAACATGGAGATCGACAGAACGAGGAGAAGAATAAGCCCCCCTCCGGGGATCGTCAGCTTTGCCAGAGCAAAGGCGGCGAGGGAGCCGAGTGCAAGTGCCAGGAGGGTGGAGGCCGTGGCGACAATGAAGCTGTTGGCCATGATTCGCAGCAGGGGATGTCCCGTAAAAATCGACCGGTAATGTTCCAGCGTGGGGGGGTGGGGCAGCAGGGGCGGAAGCCGGGTCAGGTCGGCCGTCTCCTTCAGGGAGGTGATGCCCTGCCACAGAAAGGGACCGAGACAGTAGAGAGAGACCAGTATCAGAAGCGCTGCAAAGACGAGACGTTTCATGCTCTCCTCCGACGGAGTGGTGGAATGAAGAGGAGGGTTAGCAGACCGACGCAGAGAAAGACCATGACCGAAAGAGCGGAACCGTATCCGAATTGCAGGGTCTGGAAAAGGAGTTTGTAGGCATAGATCGAAAGGGTTTCCGTACTGTTGGCCGGTCCGCCGCCGGTGAGGACATAGACGGCATCGAAGACCCGAAAGGCATCAAGGGTTCGAAAGAGAAGGGTCACGACGATGACCGGCATCAGGAGGGGAAGGGTGATCCGAAAGAAGGCTGTCCGGGGTGAAGCACCGTCGATCCGGGCTGCACCGTAGAGGTCCCGGGGAATGGTCTGCAGTCCGGCCATCAGGAGGAGGGCTACGAAGGGAGTGGTCTTCCAGACGTCCATGGCGACGGCTGCGTTGAGGGCGAGAAAGGGACTGCCGAGCCAGTTGATCTGTATCCCGAGGAGGTGATTCAGGAGTCCGAAATCCGGATTGTAGAGCCATTCCCACATTCGGGCGGAGACGACTGTCGGGATGGCCCAGGGGATCAGGATGATCGTCCGCATGAGTCCTTTGCCCCGGAAATGTCGGTTCAACAAAAGGGCGATGGCCAGACCGAGGAGAAGTTCCAGCAGGACCGAGAGGGCTGTGAAGTAGGCCGTGTTCCCGAGGGCGTTCAGGAAGCGGGGGTCCCGGACGAGGTAGAGATAGTTCTCCCATCCCACGAAACGGGAGAGATCGAAAATCAGGAGCCTTCGATGGAGGCTGAGCCAGAAGACATGGAGGACCGGGTAGAGGGTGATCCCCGCCAGCACGAAAAGCGCCGGCGCAAGAAACAGGAAGGCCCCTTCTTTCCCTTTCCGGTCTTTCATGATCTTCTCCTTTTCGACCCCCTATTATGCCGGAAGGAAGCCGAAGGCATCAATGGATATTTTCTTCCAGTGCCAGGATATGTTCCATCTGCCGCCGGGCGGATTGCAGGGCCGTTTCGGGGTCTTTGATCCCCGTGAGAATGGCGGAAAACTCCGGCTGCATCACCTGGGACAGCATCATGTAATAAGGAGTGACCGGCCGGGGCCGGGCCTTTTCAAATATTTCGTAGAGACCGGTTGTGAAGGGTTGTGAAGCGATCAGGTCGGTATCCCGGTAGAGGGCCTTCCGTGTCGGCTTGTAGCCGACGGTCAAAGAAAGGAGCTTCTGCGTCTCCTCGGAGGTCATGTACCGGATGAACCGGGCGCCCGCCTCGGGGTAACGGGAGAATCGGTTGATCCCCAATTGCCACCCCCCCAGGGTCGATGCAGAGGAATGGCCGGGAAAGGCGGGGAGGGGGGCGACACCGACCTTCCCTCGGATCTTTGATCCCTCCCGCTCAAAAAGGTTCCAGGCGTAGGGCCAGTTCCGCATGAAGAGGGCCTTCCCCCCGCCGAAGAGATGTCGTGTCGGCTCCTCCGTGGCCGTGGTGACAAAATCGGGCGTGACGCCTTCTTGCGTGATCAGTCCATTCATGAAGGTCAGGGCCTCGATGTTTGCCGGACTGTCGATGACGACCTGTCCCTCCTTCAGGACGTCGCCGCCGTTGCTCCAGAGTACCTCCAGTACGTCACAGATCAACCCCTCGTACTGTTTGCCCTGCCAGAGATAACCGTAAAGGCCGGGCTCTTGGCCGGTGATGATCCGGGCGGCCCGGACCAGTTCCGGCCAGGTGGTGGGGGGAGAAAAGCTGTATTGTTCAAGGAGATCTTTGCGGTAATAGAGGATTCCAGCATCGATGTACCAGGGGACGGCGTAGATCCGGTCCCGGAATGTGACGGCCTCCATGGGGCCCGGAAAGAAGGCCTCTCTTTCCTTCATGGAGAGGATAGGGCTTACGTCGAGCAGCCACCCTGCCCGGATGAACTCGGGCACCCAGATTACGTCCATGGCAAAGACATCAAAGCCGGACGACCCCCCTTCCAGATTGATGACGTAGAACTGGTGCTGTTCGTCCGTCGAGGAGGGGAGGGGTTCGTCCTGGATACGGATCCCGGGATTTTGTGCCTCAAACCGTTGAAGTACCTGCCGGAAGGGAAGGGGGTCCCCCGCGATCTTGCCGTGCTTGAAGACCAGGGTTACCTCTCCTTCGGGAGGCGTGGATCCACCGGAACAGCCGGGCACCAGCAGGGATAAAAGACAGCAAAAGAGAAAAAGCGCACTCTTGCGGGGATGGTTACCCTTCATGGAGGATCTCCCCGACGATCTGACGTACTCCGGGGTGGGCGTCCCGCAGGAGAGGTTCGAGGGCCGTCCGGTCTTCCCTCGTGCCGACCAATCCGATCAGATTCAGCAATGATTTTTTCCTTGATTTTTTCTTCCCGATTCAATAAAGATAGCGCCTTTATCAATAGCGCGTCCCGGATCGAAAAGCAAGTTTCCCACCGGGAGAAATGAAGGATGGAGGCGAAGAAATGGTTCGAATGAGAAGAGATGGGACCATTCAGCTCCGATGGTGGCTGGTGGTCGGGCTTCTTTTGGTTCTGCCGGCGGCCCTTTGTGCGGCGGAGACCCCTACGGGAGATTGGGGAGGGACTGCAGAGTTCAGTCTCCTCACGGCCCGGGGGAATTCCAGCACCCAGACAGGGAGTCTGAAGGCGGAAGCGGCCAAGGAGACGAAACAGGACCGATGGATCGGACGGGCCGGGGGGCTCCTTTCAGAAAGTGATGGGGAGAAAACTGCGGAATATTACTATCTTAACGGGGAATACAACTACCATCATAACGCCCGGACCTACAGCAGCTACTTTCTCGGCTGGGAAAAGGACACCCTGGCCGGTCTCGATACTCGGCTGACGGGTCGTGTCGGCCTGGGCCATGAATACTTCAAGAATGACCGGGATTTCCTGGTGGCCGAGGCCGGTGTGGCCTGGGTCTATGAAAACGAGAAAGAAGAGACCAACAGCTTCCCAGAGGGCCGTCTCTTCAGCAAATACGGCCATACCTTCCGGGAAGGGGTGGTCTTTACCCAGGAACTGGAAGGGCTGCAGGACCTGACGATGCTCACCAACTACCGGATCAATTCCCTGACTGCGCTGGAGGTGGCGATCAACAGCCGTTGGGCGGTCAAGACCTCCCTGACGATCCATTATGATCATGAACCGGCCGAAGGATTCCTGAAGACCGATACCTTTACGGCAACCTCCATCGTTTATACCTTTTAGAGAATTCCGGATGGATCATTTTTTTCTTGATTTATTTCATTGAAAAGCTATAATACAAAATTCGAATATTACTGAAAGGGTTTTAGAATGAAAGACAAGATCCATCCGAAATACGAAGACACGACAGTGACCTGTACCTGCGGGAATGTCATTGAAACGCGGTCTACCCAGAAAGATCTGAAGATCGAGATCTGTTCCAGTTGCCACCCTTTCTACACGGGGCAGCAGAAGATCGTCGATACGGAAGGCCGTGTGGAGAAGTTCAAGAAGAAATACGGCTTGAAGTAAGATTTCCGCACGATCCAGGATTGCTTTATTTCCCGGTGCTACCCATGACCTGTCTGATCCTTCCCGGTCGATAGCTGCTTTCCCCTTCGGGCTCCGGCCCCCCTCTGCCAAGCGCAGGCGTAAGCCTTTTTCCTTATTTACGAATAGGGCCACTTAGTTGCATACACACTCTCCGTCCTTGTTCCCTTCCTGTGAGATATCTTTTCGAAGGTGACGGGGCGACGAAAGAAGGGTGCTCCATGTTGGAAAAACTCAAAGAAG
>CAYQVN010000018.1:0-15708 GCA_964420895.1 uncultured Nitrospirota bacterium
CCTAATTTTTTCCAGATCATGAGCCCTGGACATATCCCGGAAACCCCGGCGAAAATGAACATGACCACGGGCAGATAGAGGAACCAATGAACCTTACTGAAACCGGTCAACCAGATTCCCACAAAAACAATCAAAGCAATGGTCAGAAATTGCATCCTCAGTGCTGTCATGATGGAACCTCCTATCCGAGTAAGGTTAATAACCCCTGAAAACCGACCGTCCGTTTTCTTCAACATCAAAAAACTATTCGCTGAGACCGATCATGATTTCCAGGCCTTTCAAACAATTACGGAATGAGCCTTTATCCTTGTCTACCTTGGCAAACATGATGCACCCCTCGATCATCGAGACGACCTGCCGGGCCAGGAGTTGAGCGGAGAGGTCATTGCGTACCTCTCCAGTGGATTGGGCCTCCCGGATCACTCCCTCCAGCTTATCGACCCACTCCAGAAAGACCTTTCGGATCAAGTCCGTATATCTTGGATCTTTATCCCCCATTTCCAAGGCAGTGTTGCCGAAGATACATCCCCCCACCAGACCGGAGTCCAGGTTCTTTTTCAGAACCCCCTGGAAGAAATTCCGCAGCGCCTCTCCAGGCGACGAGCCGTCCAGCAAGACATCGAGAAAAGCAATAAAGTCCACCCTTGATCTCTCCAGTATGGCAAGGGCCAGATCGTCCTTCCCCTGGAAATGGAAATAGAGACTTCCCTTCTTCAAACCGGTTGCTGCGATAATGTCGTTAATACTCGTCGCCCCGAAACCCTGTTGGTGAAAAAGGCGGGCCGCCTCGTTCATGACCTTTTCCCGGGTTCGTTCCCCTTTGGCAGGCATTGCGCTCTCCTAGAAAACCGACCGTTTGGTTTTATATTAATGCAATCCGCACCCATTGTCAAGGGGAAGACAACTGGATTTGCGTCCCGGAATTTTCATTGAAGTAATTTGCCGGAAATGGTAGTTTGTCAGTTCTTTTAATTTCCAACCTGCTTTGGGTGATTTTACAATGAATGAAGAGATGATCGGCCGTGTTTCCCGGCCTTCACGCTATATCGGTCAGGAGCTCAACGCCGTCTGCAAGGACCCCCGCCTCGTCGAGGTCAAGGTCGCTCTCGCCTTTCCCGACACTTACGAGATCGGGATGTCCCACATGGGCCTGAAAATCCTCTATGACCTCCTGAACGACCGGGAGGATACCCTTGCCGAACGGGTCTATGCCCCCTGGAAGGATATGGAAGCGGTCCTGCGGATCGAGAAGAAACCGCTGACCACTCTCGAATCGTCGACCCCCCTGGCCGAATTCGACGTGGTCGGTTTTACCCTCCAGTACGAGATGAGCTACACCAACATCCTGAACATGCTTGATCTGGCCGGGCTCCCTCTACGGGCTTCCGAACGAAATGAAAGCCACCCCCTGATCATCGGGGGAGGTCCCTGTGCCTTCAATCCCGAGCCGCTGGCGGACTTTTTCGATCTTTTCGTCATCGGCGATGGAGAGGAAGTCCTCCATGAAATCCTGGAAGTTCTCCGGAAACACCGGGATGGCGCAAGATCGAAGCTTCTACAGGAGCTCTCCCGTCTGGAAGGGATCTATGTCCCCGCACATTTTGAGATCACCTATCACGACGACGGACGAGTCGCCGGGATACAAAACACCATCGGGGAGAAAAACCGTGTCCGCAAACGGTTCGTCGCCAATCTGGATTCCGCACCTTTCCCCTGCACCCCCATTCTTCCCTACATGAAAACCGTACACGACCGGGTGGCCCTCGAGATCTCCCGGGGCTGCACCCAGGGATGCCGCTTCTGCCAGGCCGGGATGATCTACCGTCCCGTACGGGAACGGGAGGTCAACACCCTCCTTTCGACCCTGGAAAAATCGACGGAGAGTACCGGACATGAAGAGGCGTCCCTCACTTCCCTGTCGAGCGGTGATTATACCGCCCTGCCGCAACTGATCGAATCGGTCCTGCGCTTCGCGGAGGAGAAGCACATCGGCGTTTCCCTGCCTTCTCTCCGTCCGGGGACCCTGACCTCCGAGATCATTGAATCGATCCGGAAAGTCCGAAAAACAGGATTTACCATCGCCCCGGAGGCCGGGACACAGAGACTGCGGGATGTAATCAACAAGGGAATCAGGGAAGAAGAGATCTTCGACACCATTCAGAAGGTCTTCCAGGCCGGGTGGGAGTCGATCAAACTCTATTTTATGATCGGCCTGCCGACGGAGACCCACGAGGACCTGGAGGGGATTGTCGAGCTGGTCTATCAAGTGCTGAAGATCGCACGCACGGCCAACCCGAAGCTGAAACGGATCAGCGTCAGTCTCTCCCCCTTCGTCCCCAAACCCCATACGCCGTTCCAGTGGTGTGTCCAGAACAGCCCGGAGGAGATCAACGAAAAATACACCTTATTAAAAAAACGACTGAAGAACCGAAAGATCCAGATCAAATGGCACGAACCGGAGATCAGCATGTTGGAAGGGGTCATCTCCCGGGGCGACCGGAGAATCGGCCCCGTCATCCAGGCTGCATGGGAGCAAGGGTGCCGTTTCGACGGATGGACGGAAGAATTCGACCCGGCCAAATGGAAGGCCGCCTTTACGAAAGAGGGGATCGACCCCGCCTTCTACCTCTTCCGGAACCGGCCCTTCGACGAGGTGTTGCCCTGGGACCTGATCGACACCGGGATTTCCAGGGATTTTCTGATGGAAGAATTCGCCCGGGCCCAACGGTCGGAGTTGACCCCCGATTGCCGGGAAGGTACGTGCAGCCTTTGTGGTGTCTGTACGAAGGAGATCCGGAATGTCTTGGCCGAATCTCCGGAAGAGCGCAAACCCCGCAAAACCTTCTCCGGCCGGAAGAACCGAGCCATCAAGCGGTTCCGGATTCGCTATTCCCGGAAAGGGCGGCTCCGCTTTCTCTCTCATCTCGAGATGATCAGCGTCTTTACCCGAGCCTTCGCCCGCGCCGCCGTTCCACTGGAATATTCGAAGGGGTTCCACCCCCATCCGAAGATCGCCATGGGGCCTGCCCTTCCCGTCGGTGTAGAAGGAAATGTAGAATACATTGACGTCAATGTGGAAGGGAACCTTTTTGAAGAACATTTGGCCGACCGCTTGAACCGAACCCTGCCGGAAGGCGTCACTGTCACGGGGGTCAACTGGATTCCCCAACAGGCTCCGGCAATCTCTTCCATGATCCGTTTCGGGGAATACCTGTTGGAAATTCCGAAAGATCTCATTCCCGCAGACCCCCGGAAGGAGATTCAGGCCTGCCTCGACCGGGAAGTGATCCCGATTACCCGACAGCGGAAGAGGAAAGAAAAGACCTTTGACCTCCGACCGATGATCGTCTCTCTGGAGGTTGCGGCAGAGACGGAAAATACCTTTTCCATCCTTGCGCTGATTCAGACCGGCGACCAGGGGGGGCTGCGCCCCGATGAACTCCTCAAGGCGCTATTCGATCTTTCGGAGGCAGGACTGCAAAGGATCCGGATTCAACGGACCGGCCTCTTCACAGACCGGGAAAAATCAACCCCCTATCAGGAAAGAGTGGAACAACCGGTCTGAAGACATTCTTTTCTAAATCAAAAAGACGACAGATAATTCAGTTGTCTGCAGGGAGCGCATTGTGACCACCGAATTGATCGTCAACTCCACCATGCACGAAACCCGTGTTGCCATGATCGAGAACAACAACGTCGTGGAGATTTATATCGACCGAAAGAAGGAGCGCGGCGTCGCAGGCAACGCCTACAAGGGCCGGGTAATCAAGGTCCTCCCGGGGATGCAGGCGGCCTTCGTCGATATCGGCCTGGAGAAATCGGCTTTCCTCTACGTCTCGGATATCTACAATCACTTTGAAATCTATCCGCAGATGATGACCGATTCGGAGTACGAAGAGGACGACCTTGACGAAGAAGTCTCCCACATTGAGTACAAGGCCCCCATTGAGGACCTGCTCAAAGAGGGACAGGAGATCATCGTCCAGGTCTCCAAGGAGCCGATCGGCACCAAAGGCGCCCGGGTCACCTCCTACATCTCCCTGCCCGGCCGGTATCTCGTCTACATGCCTTCAGTCGACCATGTCGGCATCTCCCGCAAGATCGAAAACGAAGAGGAACGGGAACGACTCCGGGAAACCATCCTGAAGATGAAAGAACCCGAAGAGGGGTACATCGTCCGCACCGTCAGTGAAGGGAAGAGGGAGGAGGAGTTCCAGGCGGACAAACAATTTCTCAACCGGCTCTGGGTCAATATTCAGAAGAAGGCGGAGAAGGCTTCCGCCCCCTGTCTTCTGCACAGCGATCTCGATCTGACCTTCCGGGTGATCCGCGATCTCTTTACCACGGAAATCGACCGCATGGTCATCGATTCCCCGACGGAGTACCGGCGGGTCAAGGAGTTCGTCACCAACTTTCTCCCGAACCTGCAGGAGAAGATCGAACTCTACGACGAACCGGAGCCGATCTTCGATGCCTACGGTGTGGAGGTGGAGATCTCCCGTTCCCTGAAACGACGGGTCTGGCTGAAATCGGGCGGCTATATCGTCATTGACCAGACCGAGGCCCTGGTCACGATCGATGTCAATACGGGTCGCTATGTGGGGAAGCGAAACCTGGAAGATACGATCTTCAAAACCAACCTCGAGGCCGCCCGGGAAATCGCCTATCAGCTCAGACTTCGGAATATCGGTGGGATCATCATCATCGACTTCATCGACATGGAGGAAAAGAAGAATCAGCAACTCGTCTTCAATGCCCTCGAAAAGGCCCTGCAGAACGATCGAGCCAAAGCCACCATCTACGAGATCTCGGAACTCGGACTGGTCCAGATGACCCGGAAACGGGTTCGGGAAAATCTCGGCAGGATTCTCATGGAACCCTGCAGTTACTGCGAAGGGGAAGGCTTCATTAAGTCGAAGACAACCGTCTGTTATGATATCTTTCGCGAAGTCCGCCGGATCGCCCCTCTGACGAAAGAGAAGAAAATTCTGATCATCGCCCAGGCAGACATTGCCGACATGCTCTACGACGAAGAACGGCGCGGCGTAGAGGAGTTGGAAAACCGGTACAAGAAACGAATCATCATCAAGAGTGAAGCGGAATTTCACCAGGAACAGTTTGAAGTGATGCTCACCAACTGATTTCCCGAACCTTGCATAAAATATACGACACTGAGAGCCCTGTCGGTGATTTGACAGCCGATGAACTTTTCAATACAATACAACTCCTGAAACAGATAAACTTACAGAAGTAACTTCAATGATCAAAGGTTTCTCCATAAGGAAGAAACTGATCGTGGCCTTCATCCTGATCGGGGTCTTTCCGATGCTGATCGCCACCTATGTGGGCCTCAAGATCGCATCGGTGAGGCTGGAAAAAGGGATCGAGGAACGAATCAACTATGCCGGCAAATCGGCCGTCTACCTCCTGGCCCAGAAGGAGACCGAACTTGCGGAGGTGGCCAAATCCTTTGCCGATGACTCCCGACTGCGCCAGGCCCTCCAGGGGGGAGTCAATATCAAGTTCCTCTGGTTCGACACCCCCCTGAAAGTCCTCCTCTACAATGCACAGGGGAAAACAATCTTCTCCAGTGCCGACATCGATGTTCCCCGCCCTCCCCATCCCGAAAAAGGAATGACCCTCATCGGGAACGAAACGGGCGAGACGGACTGGCCCCTTCTGGTCTATCTGCTGCCGGTTTCGGACCAGGAAAAACCGATCGGCACGATCATGACCGGGTACACCCTCAACCAGGAATTTCTCAACAATCTTAAAAGTATGACCGGTGTGGAGTCGATGCTGCTGAAGAAAGATGATTCCGGGACCTACCAGTCCCTTGGGTCGAAAGACCGGCTCGACCTCACCGAAGCAGTCCTCAAAAATGTGACGAACGAGAAACGGCAGGCCTTCACCCGGAAAGCTACCCTCCACAGGGAGGAAAGACACAACGACTATTATTCCCTCCTGACCCCTCTGCCCGATGCCGACGGGAAGGTGTCTCTTATCCTTTTTAACGGAATCCCAACGTCGGAGACGCTGGGAGGAAAACTTGCCTCTGCCCGGTTCTACTACATCCTGATCCTCCTCGGTCTGGCCTTATCGGTCATCGCAGGTTCCGCCATGGCAACGGGGATCTCCTGGCCGATTCTCCGATTTTCCCAGGGAGTCCGGGCGATCAGTGCCGGCGATTACAATCAGAAGATCCATGTCAACAGTCAGGATGAAATCGGCACCTTGGCCGATTCCTTCAATCAGATGACCGACCGTCTCCGGGAGACCATCGCTCAGCTTGTCGACAGCCAGAACTACACTGAAAACATCTTGAAGAGCCTCTTAAACGGCGTCATCACCATCGACCCTGCAGATCGGATTGTCCGGGTCAACCGGGCTGCCGAAGAGATCCTCAACCTGCCGTCGGAGGCCATCGTGGGACGGACCTTTCCGGAGGTCTTTCATAAAGACCCCGAGCTTCAGACCCTGATCCGGAACTGCCTCGACCATCACCGGATGAAGGAAGGAATCGAGACGGGACTGCACCGGGAGGACGGGAAGATCATTCCCATCGAATTGAGTCTCTCCCTCCTGGAAGAAAGCGGCGACCGCTCCGGCAAAGGGGGTGGCCTCGTCCTGTTGGTCCGGGATCTGACGGAGATCCAGGCACTCAAGGAACATATTCGGCGGCAGGACCGGCTGGCCGCACTGGGAGAACTCTCCGCAGGCATCGCCCATGAAATTCGCAATCCCCTCGGCATCATCAAAGGAGCGGCGGGATTGCTCCAAAAGGATACTTCCTCGACGCGTTCCAAAACGGATGAGCTGACTTCCGTCATCCTGGAGGAGGTGGATCGTTTAAACGAAGTGATCAGCGACTTCCTGGAATTCGCCCGGCCCAAGCCCCCCCTCTTCAAACCACAAAAGATTAACGAATTGATCCGGGGCACCCTGCAGATGGTCGCTCTTCAGATTCATGAACAGAAAACCCGTATTGAAGAAAAACTTGCACCGGACCTCCCCCCCATCCTGGCCGACGAACATCAGATGCACCAGATGTTTCTGAACCTCTTCCTCAACGCCCTGCAGGCAACCGACCGGGAGGACACAATCTCCATCGAAAGTCGCTATCTCCCGGAGGAAGGACAGATTGAGATCCGTTTCTCCGATACGGGCATGGGGATCCCCGAAGTATATCGGAAAAAGGTCTTCAACCCTTTCTTCACGACCAAGGAAGGCGGAACCGGCCTGGGGCTTTCCGTCGTCAGCCAGATCGTGGAAAACCATCATGGAAAGATTTTTTTGACCTGTGAAGAGGGAAAGGGGAGCTGTTTCACTCTCCGCTTCCCGGTGCAGAATATTCCGGCGGCGGAAGGCCGCAAAGCGGTATTGTGATCTTTTCCGGAAAGGTGCCTTGAAAAATATGGAAGAAATTCTGGTCATCGACGATGAGAAGAAAATGCACCGCATCCTGCAGCTTTCCCTCGAAGGGATCGGTTGTCAGGTCCTGACGGCCGGCAGCGGTCTGGAAGGTGTGGAACTGGCCCGGGACCATCTTCCCTCCCTCGTCATTACGGACATGAAGATGCCCGGCATGTCGGGCATGGAAGTGCTGGAAGAAATGAAAAAGATCGATGACCAGATCCCCGTCATTATCATGACCGCCTACGGCACCGTGCAGACCGCCGTTGATGCCATGAAGGCGGGAGCCTACGACTATATCCTGAAACCCTTCGACATCTCCGAAATGGAGGTCATCACTCAGAAGGCCCTGGAATACCGGAAGCTCTCCCGGGAAATCGTGCAGCTCCGTTCAGAACTGCAGTCCCGCTATCGTTTCGACAACATCATCGGAAGAAGCCCCGGCATGCAACGGATTTTCAACCTGATCACCCAGATTGCACCCACGAAAAGCACCATCATGATCCGGGGAGAAAGCGGAACCGGCAAGGACCTGATTGCAGGGTCCGTCCACTGCCACAGCGACCGTGCCTCCGCCCCTTTCATCAAGCTCAACTGCGGAGCCATCCCCGCCACCCTGCTGGAATCGGAACTCTTCGGCTACGAAAAAGGGGCCTTCACCGGAGCCGACCGACAGAAACCGGGCCGCTTCGAACTGGCCGACGGCGGCACCCTCTTTCTCGACGAAATCGGTGATATGGACACCGCACTCCAGGTCAAGCTTCTGCGGGTCCTCCAGAGCGGGGAACTGGAACATCTCGGCGGAACCCGGACCCTTCAGGTCGACGTGCGGGTCATTGCCGCAACCAATACCAATCTGGAACAACGCATGCGGGAAGGGCGATTCCGGGAGGATCTCTACTATCGGATCAATGTCGTTCCCATCGAGATCCCACCCCTCCGGGAACGACGAGAGGATATCCCCTTGCTCGTCCACTTCTTCATGGACAAATATTCCGAAGAGATGAACCGGGGGAAGAAGAACATTACACCGGAGGCCATGGAGCAGATCATCCATTATGACTGGCCCGGCAATATCCGGGAACTGCAGAATATGATCGAACGTGCCATCGTCCTCAGCCGCTCCGAAAGCCTGACTCCCCAATCCTTTAATTTCTCCAATCAGCAAAAGCGTCCCTCCTTGACTCCCGGGGAGGTCCGGATCCCCGAGGATGGGATCTCGTTAACACAGGTCGTGGAGGAGTTGGAAAAGGCCTATCTGAAAAAGGCCCTGATCCAGGCCGGCGGCATCCAAACCAAAGCCGCCGATCTGTTAGGGATCACCCGCAAGATCCTTCGCTACAAGATGGAAAAGTTCGACCTCTGAGAGAACGGCACTCCGGCGAAACCAAGTGGCCCTATTCGAAAGAGGCGACCTGTCTACGCATGTACCTCCTGCAAAGGCTGGCCCTCTTGGTGTATTATTGTCATTGCGAACAGGACCACTAAGTGACTCCAAAACAGGCATATCCCCCTCCCCTATTTTTTTGTCAAATAATTGATATTTTTTCTTGACATCTGAATTGATATACATTATCTTCTCAACACAAGATATAGTATTTTTATCTCACACAAATACAAAATAACCTGTCGACTGGAAAAAGTGTCAGAAAGACTGAATGCCCGATGCAGGGAGGTGATAAATCCTGGAAGCCTTTCCACCTAGACTCTGCTCAACCAACTCAGGGGTAAGATCGCAGTTCAGTAATGCAGTTCATCCATGCAATGAACCGGTCAGTCATCTTGAAAGGAGCAGACCATGAAAACCTTCGCCATCGTAAACCAAAAAGGAGGTTGCGGAAAAACAACAACATCCATCAATCTTTCTGCCGGCCTGGCGGATCAGGGGAAAAAAGTCCTTCTTGTTGACATGGACCCTCAATCCCATGCCTCCCTCGGACTCAATATCAAGGCCGGCGAACTCGATCTGGGGCTGTACGATGTCCTTCTTTCCGTCGGGGAGCAAGACGGTCCCCGGTTGGACGATATTGTTGCCTCCGTCGGCAAGAATCTTGATCTGATCCCTTCCAACATCATTCTTTCCGCATTTGAACAAAAAATGGCCGGCGCTCCCGGTCGAGAAACCCGGTTGATGGAGGCCCTCCATGCCATGGATGGAGACTATGACTATCTCCTTATTGACTGTCCGCCTTCCGTGGGACTCCTCTCTTTCAACGCCCTCATGGCCGTCAATCACGTCATCATCCCCATTGAACCGAGCTTTTTCTCACTCCACGGGTTGGGCAAGCAGATTGAATCGATCCAACTCTTCACGGAGAAATTGAACCACCCCATCGAGATCCATACCCTGGTCACCATGTTCGACCGGCGAACCCGGCTTTCCCGTGAAGTCTTGGAAGAGGTGCAAAAACACTTTGGCAAACATACCTTTCAAACGGTCGTCCACAACAATATCCGTCTCAAAGAAGCCGCCAGCTACGGTTCCCCCATCTGCGAATTCGACCGGCACTGCATCGGCTTCCACGACTTTCAGGCCCTCGCCGAGGAAGTGTGTCTATTGAAAACCCACGAGGTTCAAGAGCAACTGGCCGAAACATTAGGCCCTCGACCGGTCCGAAACGGAATCCTCTTCTCCCTGGACGCACCCGACGTGGAATCCCTGAAACTGGTGGGGGACTTCAACAACTGGACACCGGACAAAAATTCGGAACTGGAAAAAGGGGAAGAGGGAAACTGGGAAAAAGTCCTGCCCCTGCCGCCCGGAAGCTACCATTACAAATTCATCGTCAATGGCGAATGGCGGGAAGATCCCGGCAATCCCAACTACATCGTCAACGATTTCGGGGGGATCGATTCCGTGGTAGAGGTTAAACCGGTGGAATTTCCCGAATTGATGCAGCAGGAGCGGTCCCTGGACCTGGACGAAGGCCGGCAGGAAGCGGGTTAACCCATTCATTTTGAGGGGGCTTCATGAAAACGAAGAGATTAGGACGGGGCCTGGAGGAGATTTCCCACATTTTTCTCTCTTCGGAAGCGGATTCACCAAAAGAATCTAAGGAAGCCCGAAAGATCGAAAAACCCCCTGTTAAAAATTCTGTCCCCCTCACCCCGGCCATCGGGATCACCGGGGGCGCCGACCGGCAAATCGGGATCTTTGCCCTCGCCAACATTGCCATCGAACTCGCCCGGCAGGGATACCGGGTTTTGGTGATCGATGACGATCCCGGTGCAGCCAATGTGACGCGCTCCATGGGATTGCTTGATGTAGAAAATCCCAGCGAAATCATTTTTCACAACGCCCCCATGGGGGTACGCATCGCCTATCGGACCCCTTTCCTCAACGATCTGGCACTTCATGGACAGCTTTCCCGGGAAGAGAAGGCCTTCAACTGGCCGGAACGTTTCCAGCGGTTTGATTTTATTCTGGCCCACCTCCCGCAAGGGCGTTACGGAGATTTCGGACCCTTCCTGCGCCGCACAACCCTTTGTATTGCCATCGGGTCCACGGAACCGGAGGAGATGCTTGAAACCTATGCCACCATTAAAGGCCTTCACCAGACAGCACGGCAGATGAACTTCGGGCTGATTGTCCATGCCGACGAAGGAGGCGACCCGCCCCGGGAGGCTTTTGCAAAGATGGCCCGGAACGTTCGGCATTTTCTGCACAAGGATCTCGTCAGTTTTTCTTTTATTCGAGACGAATCGGAGATCGCAGAATCGATGGAAGCGGGCACACCCCTCTCACTTCAATCTCCGTCCTCTGAAGTCCGCCGTCAGTTATTCAGCATTGCCGGACTGATCATCGACGACTATTACAAGAAGACGCCATGACCTTCAGAACCGTACCCTTGCAGAACAAAAAGAGATTGATTGAACTGCTCCGCACTTCCAGCTCTCTGCTGGAAGAGGGGACGGAGATTCTCGACGGCAACATCGGCTCGGATGAGGTCCCCCTGATCGATCTGGTGGCCCGCAGGAGAAACGGCCAGGCACTCCTGGTTCATGCAGGGGTCACCCCCGATGAGAAAGCCTACCTGAATGCCGCCGCTCAGCTGGAATGGTTCCAGTCGAATCGATCGCTCCTCAAGAGAATCTATCCCGAATTGTCGCTGGACAACCAGGTTCCCCCAAGGGCTGCCCTGATCTACCCGGAATTTCCTCATCTGATGAAGAGATTTGTCAGGGCAGCCCCCCCCTCCCTCTCCCCCATGCTCTACCGGTACCGATGTCTCACTTCAGAGGAGACACAATTTCTTTACCTGGAACGGTTTGATAAACGGTGGGAACGTCGACGCCCTCCGGAAGAGGAGTCTTCCCTCCCCCCCTTTCGTACCGGCATCCTGGAGAATGATGTCATCCTCACCAACGAAGAGCGGGAGGCTTTCTTCTCCTGAGGTCCCCGACAAACGAAGGGATTACAAAGCCGTCAGACAAAAAAAATCCCTCCGGTCTATCAATAGACCGGAGGGATTTTTCTGTTCTTGCACAAGGGCCGGAGGTTCCGGGTAGATCGGGCTTACATCATACCGCCCATGCCACCCATACCGCCCATGCCACCCATACCGCCCATGCCACCCGGCATTCCAGCCGGCATCTCCGATTTTTCTTCCGGCTTGTCTGTAATCATGGCCTCCGTCGTAATCAGGAGGGAGGCAATGCTTGCAGCATTCTGCAGTGCCGTCCGGGCCACCTTGGTCGGATCGATGATTCCGGCCTCGATCATATCGACATACTGCCCTGAACTGGCATCGTAGCCGACGTTTCCTTTTTCCTTTTTCACCTGTTCCACAACCACGGAACCTTCCACACCGGCATTGTTGGCAATCTGCCGGATCGGCTCTTCCAGAGACCGCTTGACGATGCTGACCCCGACCTGCATGTCGCCTTCGAGTTTCAGCTTATCCAAAGCTGCGATGGCACGAATCACGGCCACGCCGCCTCCGGGGACAATCCCTTCTTCCACGGCAGCGCGGGTTGCATTCAGTGCATCCTCAACGCGGGCCTTTTTCTCCTTCATCTCCGTTTCCGTCGCAGCCCCGACATTAATCACGGCAACGCCACCGACCAGCTTGGCAAGACGTTCCTGCAGTTTCTCCCGGTCGTAGTCCGACGTGGACTGCTCAATCTGGGCACGAATCTGCTTGACCCGATTCTTGATGTCATCAGCCTTGCCGGCACCGTCGACGATGGTCGTGTTGTCCTTGTCGATTTTGACGGTCTTGGCCTGTCCCATGTCTTCGAGATTGGCCGAATCGAGTGAGATCCCCACTTCTTCGGAGATCACCCGGCCACCGGTAAGAACGGCGATATCTTCGAGCATCGCCTTTCTGCGATCCCCGAAACCGGGGGCCTTAACGGCGGCGATGTTCAGGGTCCCCCGCAGCTTGTTCACAACGAGCGTTGCCAGGGCCTCGCCATCCACATCCTCAGCAAGGATGAGAAGGGGCTTACCCATCTTGGCGATCTGTTCCAGCAGGGGAAGGATATCCTTCATGTTACTGATTTTCTTGTCATGGATCAGGATGTAGGGATCGGCCAGGACACACTCCATCCGCTCCGCATCGGTCACAAAGTAGGGAGAGAGATAACCACGGTCAAACTGCATTCCCTCTACGGCCTCCAAGGTGGTTTCCATCCCCTTGGCCTCTTCTACCGTAATCACCCCTTCCTTGCCGACCTTTTCCATCGCTTCGGCAATGATCTCCCCGATGGTATCGTCATTATTGGCCGAGATGGTTCCGACCTGAGAGATCTCCTTCTTGTCCCGCGTCGGCTTGCTCAGTTTCTTGAGTTCATCGACGACTGTGCTGACAGCCTGCTCAATTCCACGTTTCAACTCCATGGGATTCGCACCGGCGGTCACATTCCGGGCACCTTCCCGGAAGATCGCCTGGGAAAGAACCGTCGCCGTCGTGGTCCCGTCACCGGCAACGTCCGAAGTCTTGCTCGCCACTTCCTTGACCACCTGGGCGCCCATGTTCTCGAACTTGTCATCCAGTTCGACTTCCTTGGCAACAGTGACCCCATCCTTGGTCGAGACAGGTGCTCCGAACCCCTTGTCGATCACGACATTACGTCCCCGCGGTCCGAGGGTCACCTTGACGACATCGGCCAGCTTGTTGACCCCGCACAAGATCGATTTTCGAACATCCTCGCTATACTGTATCATTTTTGCCATAATTCAATTCCTCCTTTGATTTCAGGTGATTTTCCGGTATTATTCAATAATTCCCATCACATCTTCCAGCTTCACAATCCCATACTCCGTCCCATCGATTTTGATGTTGTCCGGCGCATAGGTCTTGAACATGATCACATCCCCGGCCTTAACCTCCTCGACCTCCTTGCCGATGGCTTCGACCTTCCCCTTCTGGGGCCGCTCCTTGGCCGACTCAGGAATAATAATCCCTCCGGCGGTCTTTTGTTCCTGATCCAAGTAGCTGACCAAAAGGCGATCTTTCAATGGTTTAAGCATTTCTTTCTCCTTTCTGTTCATTAAAGTGCCCAAAACCCGAAATAGAGCCCCCCTTAGAGGCTGTCGAAAATGCTGAGAAATAATAAGTTAGCAGTCGTCACAGGGGAGTGCTAATGAAGAGGAAATATACTCGTGTAAAATCGATTTGCAATCCCCCTTACGAGTTATTTAATGCGCAAAAGCCAAAGATTCTCAAGTTTCCAACCTTTTGTCCGATATGAACAACAGTGGGTTAACCCAATCACAGACATTCTGTCGTAATTCCATTTCGGGAGGAAGGATCGATGCAACTCAAGTCGAATCTGAAACTCAAATATTGTCCCATGCTGGATAGTTTCATCAAGATCCGGGAGTTTTGTCAGGAGGAAATCGATCTCTTTTTTAACCACACCGACATCCGGGACAAACGATCCTACCAGGACCTGGTCATCCGGGAGTGCATCCCCGATTTCAATCAGAAAATCGCAAAATTGATCCACAGTGATGGGGAGATCGGTTTTGATATGGAAGGCGCCATCGATGAACTCTATCGGATGTGCATCAAGGTCAACCCTTCCTTGAATATCTACAACATCAGTATTCCCGTGCAGGAAATGGAAGACCCGAAACCTCGCCTGCTGCCCAGCAAAAAACGAACCGTCAAAAGCCGGATTCAGGAGATTCGGGGCTTGGAAGAGACGTTGAAGCGACGGGTCATCGGCCAGGAGGAAGCGATCCATCGAATCGTCCAGTCCATTCAAAGTGCTAAGATCGGTATCAAAGACCCCAACCGGCCTGTGGGATGCTTTATCTTCGCAGGTCAGACCGGCGTAGGCAAGACAGAACTGGCCAAGGCCGTTGCGGAGTTTCTCGTGGGGAACGAAAAGGAGATGATCCGCGTCGACTGTTCCGAGTTCTCTCAACCCCATGAATACGCCAAACTGATCGGGGCGCCTCCGGGCTATGTAGGCTATGAAGACGGTGGAAGCCTGACCACGCCGCTCCTGAAAAATCCCGAAAACGTCGTCCTCTTCGATGAGATTGAGAAGGCCAACACCAAGCTCCACAACCTGCTGCTTCAGATCATGGACGAAGGGGACCTCACCGACAACAAGGGGAGGAAGATCCCCTTTCACAATGCTGTGGTAATCCTGACGACCAATGTTGGTGTCGAAGGGTTGGAGGAGATGAAAGGCGCCGTCGGTTTCACCAAAGCGGAGCATTTCGGACAGGACATCGTCGAACGGGAAACCCGGAAGGCCCTGGAAAAGACCTTCCGTCCGGAATTTCTCAATCGGGTCGATGAGATCATCTGTTTTAATCCACTCGAAGCCGAAAGTACCCGGAAAATCGTCCGGCTCTTATTGTCCCGACTGAAGAAAAATCTTGCAGAGATGAAAATCTCCATCCGTTTCACCCAGGGAGTCATCGATTTCATCAGCCGGGAAGGAATGGATCCGCGATACGGTGCCCGCCCACTCCATCGGGCCATTAAACAATATATCGAAGTACCCCTGACGGAAAAAATCATCCAGACACCCCAGGAGCTTCCCCTGAAAGTCCTGGCCAGGATTTCCGGTCGGCAGATCGTCTTCGTGACCGATCCGGCATCCCGAAAAAAATCCGGGAACAATCGCATTCAAACCCTCTATCAGGAGGCCCTGTGATGCGCCATTCAACCGCCCCCTCAAGCCGCCGCTCCCATTGCGGGTGCAAGACCTCCGGCTTGGCCGCCGGATTTTCCCTGATCGAAATCGTCATCGTCATGGCCGTCCTCTCCGTACTGGCCGGCATGATGGTTCCCATGTCGGTCCATTTAGTGGATCAAACAAATGCGGAAA
>CAYQVN010000019.1:0-2552 GCA_964420895.1 uncultured Nitrospirota bacterium
GCACTGAAGTTACAAGGTTCGGAAAGATTGCAAAACCGAAGAGAAATACGAGGACAGCGATCGTCATGGAGGAACAGAAAAAAGCGCTCCATCCGTTTCCCTTCCGAATTGCCCGGTAAAGCTGGCCGATGATTCCCACATGGACAATAAAACCACCCCACGCCCAGGGATATTTCCGGAGATTTTCCAGGGTCCTCGGGATCTCTGAAATCGTCAGGATGGTCACCAGAAGATAGACCACGACAAAAAGGAAAAAGCTCACAAGCGCCCAGCGACGGACCCGCTCCTGGAGAATTCCGGCCGTTTTTAGAAAAAGAAAAACAGCCCCCTGCATGGAAAAGATCATGACCGTCAGCAATCCCACCAGAAGCGGATAAGGTCCGAACTGATCGATCACTCTCCCGAGAGAGACCCCTCGTGCATCCAAAGGGATACCGATCATCGCATTCCCCACCCCGACGCCGAAAAGAAAGGAGACAATGAAACTCGACAGGCAAAAGACGGCGTCCCAGGTGGAACGCCACAAGGGGGCATGAACCTTTCCACGGAACTCCAGGGAAACCGCCCGGCCGATCAGCCCTAACAGGACAATCATGAAGACTTCGTAAAATCCGGAAAAGATTGTGGCATAGGCCTCGGGGAAGGCGGCAAAGGTGGCTCCCCCGAAGGTCACAAGCCAGACCTCATTCCCGTCCCAGATGGGACCGATGGCTCCCATAAACACTCTCCGCTCCTCTTCATTCCCAAGAAGGTGGAGAATACCGACGCCGAGATCGAACCCGTCGAGAATCGCATACCCGGCAAGGAGAACTCCCAGGATCAGAAACCATAATTCATTCAGGATCATTTCCGCCCTCTTCCGGTTCATCAGCCAGACCACCCCTGTGATCGGCGACAACCGTGGCAGCCTGCACGACGCCTCCCTCCCGGGGAGATGTCTCGATTTCAGCGCCCCCGAGTTCGGGTCCTTGATGGATCTTCCGGTAAAGAAGATAGAACCAGAGACTGAAGAGCAGAAGATAGAGTATTCCGAACATCATCAGGGAACTCATGACCTGATCGGAACGGAGAACCTCTGAAAGGGCGTCAGAGGTCCTGAGACCGGAAATCACCCCACCGCTCTCCGTCACCAGGGGATAAACGACCCAGGGTTGTCGGCCGACTTCGGCCGCAGCCCAGCCGGCCTCATTCGCTAAAAGGGCCGGGAGCACTGCGATCACAAAGCACCAGAGGAGCCACGTTTTCCGATAAAGGGTTCCCCGAAATCGACAGAACATTGCATAAAAGCTGATCATAAGGAGGAGCACCCCAACGGAGATCATGAAATGGTAAAGTTGGAAAGAGATCCAGACGGGGGGTGTCCCATAGAGTGGGCGAAGCTCCTTCAGACCGGCCACGGGTTGATGCAAATCCCCATGAAGGAGAAAGCTCAACATCCCCGGAATGGCAGCGCCCAGACGAACCTGCTCCGCCGCCTCATCGGGCCAACCGAACAGATAAAGTGGAGCTCCCCCTTCTCCGGTTTGAAAATGTCCTTCGAAAGCGGCCAGCTTTGCCGGTTGATACTTTCCCACCATTTCGGCATTCAGATGTCCGGAAAACATCTGAGCCGATGAGAGAAGGAGCGCCAACAGAAGAGCATCGTTGAAGGAACGCCGTGCAAATTCGGCATGCCGTTTTTTGAGTAGATACCATGCGGAAATACTCATGACAAAAAACGCACCCACGAGAAATGCGCCGATCCATACATGAAACAGTCGGTGGAGAGTGGAAGGATTAAAGATCATCGCCCAGTAATCAACGATCTCAGCCCGCCGCAGAACAACCCCGTCAACAATTCGTTCAGCAATCCGGAATCCTGCAGGCGTTTGTTGCCAGGAATTGGCCACAGTGATCCAGATGGAGGAAAAAATACTTCCGAGCCCGACCATTGTCGTTGCGAAAAAATGGAACCCCCGGGAAACTCGATCCCAGCCAAAGAGCATGACCGACAGAAAACCGGATTCGAGAAAAAAAGCAAAGATCCCTTCGGCCGCCAGAGCGGAACCAAAAACATCCCCCACATAACGGGAATAAGCCCCCCAGTTGGTCCCGAACTGAAATTCCATCACAATCCCTGTCGCCACCCCCATGGCAAAGTTCAAACCGTAAATCTTCGCCCAGAATTTTACGGCGTTCCGGTAGATCGGATCATTCGTCCACAACCAGTGCGCCTCCAGGTAAATCAGTACTGCAGAAAGACCGATCGTCAGGGTCGGAAAAATATAATGGAAGAGAATCGTCAGCGCAAATTGCAGGCGGGAGAGAAGCAAAACGTCCACAACAACCTCACAAGGGAAAACGCATCGAATGCAACGCACCTTCTCGTTCATCCACACCGTTGAAAAAGTGCATTTGCGTTCTATCCTACCGACTGTACCTGGAATTGCAAGAGAATTCTCATCACAACCTATCGAGGTGCTTGTACTTTCAAGTTGTCAAAATCGAACCGCTTTGTTATGCTCCCGGAAACATTGTGTACCTTTCCATGAAATGAGTCGGTTGGTGCGATA
>CAYQVN010000019.1:2652-14450 GCA_964420895.1 uncultured Nitrospirota bacterium
ATTCGGGACTATGTTGAGGAGGTCCTCCGGAAACAACCCCCGGAAGATCCCTCCTGAGACAGGTCTACCCTTCTTCACAGCCGATTGTCTTCCTCCTTCCCACCCCTATGCTCAATGTCTTCCAGAAACCGGGAGTAGACACAATGGAATATCTCCGCTACATTTAAGACGATAACTGCCGGGAGGCATTATGAAACGGATCATGGTCACCGGCGCTACAGGTCAGATCGGTTCAGCCTTAACCGCGGCACTGCGCTCCCGCTGCGGCGACACCAACGTAGTGGCGGTAGGACATCGAAATAGTCCCTCACCTGAAATCCTGCAAGCGGGCTACTATCTCTCACTGGATGTCACAGATCCTGCACCTCTTGCGACAGCCGTCAGGGAATACAACATCGGCACTATTTTTCATCTGGCCGCTGTTTTGTCGGCCAAGGCATCGCGTAATCCGCTCTTCGCCTGGAACGTCAACATGAAGGGCCTTCTCAATGTCCTGGAAGCGGCCCGAAAAAACGGATGTGCCCTCTTCTTCCCCAGTTCGATCGGCGTCTTCGGACCGGCCACACCGAAAGACCAGACACCCCAGGAAACAGTGCTGCGTCCCTCTACGATCTATGGAATCACCAAGGTTGCCGGAGAACTCCTCTGCGACTACTATCACAGGGAATTCGGTGTTGACACACGGGGGCTCCGCTATCCCGGATTGATCTCTTATGAAACACCCCCCGGTGGAGGAACCACCGATTATGCAGTAGAAATCTTCTACAGTGCAATCCAACATCAACGCTATACCTGTTTTCTGCAGAAGAATACCCGGCTCGACATGATGTATATGGCCGATGCAGTCCGGGCCGCCATCGAACTGATGGAAGCCGATTCTAAAACACTCATCCACCGGAACGCATATAACCTTGGGGCCATGAGTTTTACACCGGAGGAACTGGCCCGGGAAATCCGGAAACATTTCCCACATTTTGAGGTTGAGTACTGTACGGACCCCCTGCGACAGGCCATTGCCGATAGCTGGCCGAATCAGATCGATGATACCGCTGCCCGCACCGAATGGAGTTGGGCACCAGAATACGATCTGTCCACGACCGTCCGGGAGATGATCAAGCATTTACGTTTTCGTCTTTTTGCCCAGAATAACCGACAGGCCTGTTTGTAGAGGGATCAGCAATGGCACTGGAACAACTCGGGAAAAAGCTCCTTTCGGAACTGGGCACAATGCAGGAGAGGGGAACTCTCAAAGGAGAGGAACCGGTCATTACGGGTTGGATCCCCCCGCAGGGCGAATGGGGACCCAGGGTTACCCTTGACGGAAATGGGGAGCGGGCATTTCTATTGATGAACAGCAACTCCTATCTCGCTCTTTCCCATGATCCTGCCCTCTTAAAGGCAGCTCAAGATGGCGCCGATCGTTTCGGCACCGGACCGGGTGCCGTCCGTTTCATCAGCGGAACCAGCCGGCCCCATATCGATCTGGAAGCACGGCTGTCGGCCTTCCATAACCGGGAAGCCTCCATGCTTTTTAATGCGGCTTATTCAGCCGTCATCGCCGTTCTTCCACCGCTCATCACGGAAGAGACCCTGGTCATCAGCGACGAATACAACCACAATAGTATCATCAATGCCCTGCGACTCGCCCGGCCCGGGAAAAAGGTCCTCTATCCCCATCTTTCCATGCCGGATTTGAGCCGGATTTTCCGTGAAGAGAAGGGGCGCTATCGACGGGTACTGGTCATCACCGACGGGGTTTTCAGTATGCGGGGTGATTGTGCTCCCCTCGATGAGATTACCGGGATCTGCCGGCATTTTGAGACCGATTTTGAGGAGGGAGTCTTGACGGTCATCGACGATTCCCACGGAGTAGGCGCCTCTGGTAGAAAAGGTCGGGGCACGGAAGAGCATACCGGCACCCGGGCCGATCTCCTCATCGCCACCCTGGGGAAGGCATTCGGGGTCAATGGCGGGTACGTGGCTTCCAGTGAAGCCATCATCCAATATCTGCGGCAAAGAGCCCCATTCTACCGCTACTCAAACCCGATTTCGCCTGCCGAGGCTGCAGCCGCTGTCCAGGCAATTGAGATCGTTGACAGTCATCGGGGCTTGAAACTTCTGGAGAGACTTCGGCGACTTGCTGACCGGCTCCGGGATGGATTGAAACGAGAAGACTTTGAAACCCTGGACGGCAACCATCCCATTGTTCCCCTCTTCTTACGCAACATCGAACAAACGGATCAACTCCGGGAGTATCTCTTCGGGAAAGGGATCCTCGCCACAGGTCTCAAATATCCCGTTGTTCCCAAAGGCGATGAAGAGATTCGTTTTCAGGTGACTGCAGACCGGACTGAAAAGGATATCGATTTCCTGCTCGAAACTCTTCAGGACTGGAAAAACTGATACAGATCGTTGCCCTCTCCAATATTCCTTGAAAAGCATCTTCGGATACGCTATTTTTCATAAAACAAATAAGACAACCATAATCTTTCGCAATAATTTCCTTTGAGGACAACATGTCAATTTGCAGATGTCTCGAAGTCCATTGTTGGCCCCGCGGCAGAAAACAGGAGTACGTCGCCTATGTCAAACCGTTAGGATATCCCGACACGGCGCTGGTCTGCGGACGGTGCGACAACCCCGGGGTGATCTGGCTTACCCATGACGAGAAGTCGGCTTACGAAGAGGGTGTAAGGATCTTCGAGGGACCGAACCGATTCACCCGGATGCGGGCTGATGACAGCGGACTTCAGGAAGGCCAGGTCGTCGGCTGTTTGATGTAGCGTCACTCCCGCATTTCTTTTTCAAATAATTTTATATTCTATTTGTATCATATTGTAATCATTAAGTTTTTGATGGTCCGGCTGCGCTTGACGAATGGGGGAAAGAGAGGTATATTCAAGCCAGAATAAAAGCTTGCGATATCTTGAAACGGGTGAAACCAAGGCATCATATCGAAACAAGGGAGCAATCCACAGAATGTGGTGAGCAGGCCTCTTGTAGTCAGGAGGAAGCCTAAAGCATTCAGGAAGCACCCACTTCATTGAAGGCTTTGGATTTTGCAGTCAGGATATCGCAACACCTATAGGAGCCGTTCACTTTTAAAGTGAGCGGCTCTTTTTTTGCGCCTGCCGTGGACCCATTCAGTCTCCAACCTTTTCCGCGGCGCAATGGTTTCCGGAAGACGATTTGCCAAAACGTTCCCTGATAAATCGGAGCATAAAGAATACAAGAAAGATCACTGCCGCCACCAGAACGATCGTGGCACCGGAGGCGGTATTCAAATGCACGGAAAGCAGGAGACCGCCTAAGGTGGAAACCAGACCGATAAAGACGGAAATGACCAGGACCGTTCGAAAATACCCACTGACCTCATAGGCCGCAGCCGCAGGAATCACCAGAAGGGCCGAGACCAGAATGATGCCTACCACCTTCATGGCAACGACGATGGTCACTGCCATCAGGGTCAGGAGGAGATAATAGAGAAAGGTCACCGGAACACCACTCACCTGGGCAGACTCTTCATCAAAACTGATGTAGAGGAGTTCTTTAAAGAAAAAGATCAGGATGGCGATCACCAGAAACCCCAATATAAGAATGGCCCATAGATCCTGCCGGGTCACGGCCAGGATATTCCCAAAGAGATAGCCGAAGAGGTCGACGTTGTACCCTCCGGAAAGTCCGATGACCACGATCCCCAGAGCCATTGCAGCGGCGTAAAAAATCCCGATCGTCGTATCCTCATGGAGCATCCCCTTGCGGCTGACGAGTCCGATCATCCAGGCGGTCAGGACAGAAAAGAGGATCGCCGACAGGGTGGGACTGAAATTAAAAAAAACACCCATGGCCACCCCGCCGAAAGCAGCGTGGGAGATCCCGACGCCGATAAAGGAAAGGCGATTGACGAGAACAAAGAAGGAGATGAGGGAACAGATCACACTGACCATGGCCCCGGCGATGAGCGCTTTCTGCATAAACCCGTAGGACCAGATCTCAACCATGATGATGGCCTCCGATCATCCGGTGTGGGATCTTACCGTGCATCACCACTTCCACCTCCGTACCATAGAGTTTTTTAAAGACATCCTTCTTGAGGATCTCTTCCGGACGGCCATGGAGATGCAACGTCCGGTTGAGACAAGCAATGGCATCGCAATAAATCGGCACAACCCCGATGTCATGAGTGGCCATCACCACGGTCAATGAATAGGTCTGCTGTAACTGTTGCAAGAGACGATAAAAGCTGTCCTGTGCCGCCACGTCAACGGCCGCAGTCGGTTCGTCGAGGATCAACACCTTCGGGGAAGCGGAAAGGGCACGAGCAATAAAAACACGCTGTTGTTCTCCCCCGGAAAGATCACCGATCCGGACCTGGGCCAGGTGGACCAGGCCGACTCGGTCGAGACAGTCAAGGGCAATTTCCCGATCGGTGCTGCTCACCCGGCGCCCGAGTCCTATCTTGCCGTAACGCCCCATCAGAACAGCATCCAGGACGGAAAGGGGGAAACGCCGATCGACCCGGATCTGCTGTGGGACATACCCCATAATCCATGTACCCTTCTTCCCTGTCCCGAGGAGTTCCCCCTCAATCCGGACCTCACCTTCGTCCACCGGGATCAAACCGAGCAGGGTTCGAAGCAGTGTGGTCTTCCCTCCACCGTTTGGTCCGATAAGCCCGGTAAAGGAGTTTTCAAGAATGCGGAGATTGACATCCTCGAGAACCTTACAGCCGCTGATGGAAACATTGAGATTGCGGGTCTCGACAACAACTTTCCGTCCCTGCGTCACGTCTCCCCTCCGTCATTTCCTGTTGCGGCGAAATAGCCCCGTTGCAGATTCTCAAGATTGTACCGCATCAACTTGAGGTAGGTCGATCGCGCTGCCTCGTCCGGGGTGCCGATCGGGTCCATCCACACAACTTCGGCACCGACCTCCGCCGCCAGCACCCGGGCGGCCTTGTCATTCAGTTGCGGTTCCGCCACGATGACTGCAGCGCCCGCTTTCCGGATTCGTTTAACGATTTGCATCAACTCCGTCGGTGTCGGATCCTTCCCGGGGAATTTCTCGATGACCCCCCCCTCAATCAATCCGTATCGTCGGGCAAAATAACGCCAGGAAGGATGGATGGCGACAAATAGAACCTTTGGCAGGCCTGCGATTGCCTTCCTGAGTTCAAGGTCAAGGCGCCGCAATTGGTCCAGATAGGAACGAGTATTGTTTTCATATTCCGCCCGGTGCGAAGGATCAATCCTTATGAGAGCAGACTCGATCCGCCGTACCTGTTCCATGGCGAGAACCGGATCAAGCCAGATATGGGGATTGGCGATGTGTCCATCATGCCGCTCGCCCTCCGCCTCATCCAAGGTTTGCACGCCCTGGGAAGTTTCAAGAACTTCCCGGGTCCGGTCCTCTCCGGTCGGCAGAAGATCTTCCGACCAAAACTCAAACCCCAGACCGATCTTGACAAAAAGACGGGCGCCGGAGATTTTCGCAAGATCCCGGGGAGAGGGAGAAAAGACATGAGGGCTCGCCGCCGGGGGCAGCAGCGTCACAACGGACACCCGGTCTCCCCCGACATTCCGAACAAAATCTGCAAGGGGATAAATGCTGGCCACGACCTTGATCCGCTGCGAAGCCGGTTCGTTTTTAGCAGCCGGACGACAGGCGAAGAGGACGATCAGAATGCCGAGACACCCGGACAGGACAATCCCGAAAAAGAAAACCTTTTGCAACCTGCGCTTGTGCGGCATCCTGCATGAACTCCTGTGGACCATTGAAAGGACTATATTACATAATTCATCGGGAGAAAACAAAAATTATCCCTAATGGACTCGAAGGAAGAAAAAAAAAGGCCCCATGATAACTCATGGAGCCTTTTCATTGACAATAACTGATGGAACTTACGCCCTGACGACATTCGAGGCCTGCGGCCCCTTCTGTCCATCGCTGACATCGAAGTTCACTTTTTGGCCTTCTTCCAGGGTTTTGAAACCTTCTTCCTGGATGGCGGAAAAATGGACAAACACATCGGGACCATCTTCCTGTTCAATAAAACCATACCCCTTGCCGTCATTAAACCACTTTACTGTACCTTCTGACATTTCTTCTCCTTTTCCTCTCAAGATCTAAACAGTGAACCTTACGTGCAGCCTCCACCGGTAACCAGAAAAAAAAGCCGCCCAGCTTGACTGTGCGGCTTTCACTTTACCAATTCACGATGATAAATCTGCACAACCCTCTACTTGCCGGTCAGTTAACCATTTTACTTTGGGGATGTCAAGGAGATTCGATAGTCAATCTTAAATGATCCGGGGGGGGGCAGAGAATTTCTCTTGATCAGAATCTTCATCATAATCTTAATCAATTTTTTCATGATCATCTGATTAAGATTATAATTAAGAATAGGAGAAGGAGCAGGCAGAATCAGAGCCCCCGTTAAGTCTTCAGGTAATTGGATGATTCTCCAGGCCAAATTCTTTACGGAGTCGCCGGGAAAGTTCCTGCACCAGGCCGAGAGCCCGAAGGGCATCCGCTTCATCGAGACTCCCTAATCCGCAGGCAGGTGTAATCAGACATTGGGTGAGAATCTGTCGTGAATCGACACCGAGAGATACCAGTTTTTCATAACCGCTACGGAAACGTGCCGCCAGGGTCTCGGCACTCTCTGCCCGTACCGCGTCAGACGTCGGGATGATTCCCCAGGCGAGATTCCCTCCCCGCTCCAGAAAAGCCTTGATCTGTTCCGGATAGAGGGCCATCCGGTCCATGAAATCATAGGCATCAAAATTCACGATATCGACGTCCGTCTCGAAAAGGAGGGACCAGTCGGTATTACCGCAACAGTGCACCCCCGTTATTCCTCCCGCCTCACGGACTCGCTGGACCACACCGTTCAGGGATTCAACGACCTCCTCCCGACTGACGTTCATCCCCGTCGTTCCAAAGGCCGCCATGTAAGGCTCGTCCATAAATATAATCGTGGGGACCTTGAATTCCCGCAGAAGTTCGATCTGGCAGAGGGCCTTCATGGCAATCAGCCGGCCGACGGCATCCTGGAGGTTTGGATCATAGAATATCGCCGTCCCCTCCTCATTCTTGACGGAAAAACCGAAAGTAACGGGTCCGGTGACATGCCCCTTGGTACAGGTCAAGTCCGGGGGAAGATCATCCCTTAGACCTTCCCGGTAAGGGAGCAAAGAAGCGGCATACTCCGGGGAAAGCCTGAAGTGATCGACCGCACCTGCCATCTCTTTTTCATAAAAGAGTTCCAGTTCCTCCAAGGCGCGTTCGGAATCGACGGAAATTTTCTCCCGAACCAGATCAATGACGATACCGGGGAAGGCTTCCGAATACTGCGGGACCATCTGCTCCCGGAAACCGAGTTTCGGGAGCTGCGGCCAGAAAGGGATTTCGGGGAGATACTGCCGGATGATTGCACAGGCCTGATCTACATCGGTGAGGGGCAGGCTGCCGATTCCGGTCCCCAGACAACGACCTAAAAATTTCATATAGTCCTCATCTCGTTAATTGAGTCTTCGCAGGTACGCACTGGAAACATACTGAAGCATCATCCGGTTGGTGTTGAAGAAAGATCCATTCAGGCTGATCCCGTTGAGCATGATTCCGATCCATTCATCCCGATTGTGGTAAAAAGTGGGCAGGATCACCTTTTCCAGCTTTTCATATAAGTCCTGTACATCGAGGGTATCCGTATCAACACCCGCAGGGACCTTGGAGGGTCTCGGTCCGATCGACCAGCCGGTGATCCCTTCACGGTGCCCTTCGATCCACCACCCGTCAAGAACACTGAAATTGATGACCCCATTCAAGGTCGCCTTCATCCCGCTGGTCCCGGAGGCCTCCTGAGGGCGTTTGGGGGTGTTGAGCCAGACATCGACACCGGCGGTTAACAATTTCCCCAGGGAAAAGTCGTAATTTTCCAGGTAGACGATAGGAATCGTGTCGGCCAGTTCGCGGCTCCGCTGAAAAATTGTTCGAATCAAGTCCTTGCCCGGCTCATCTTTGGGATGGGCCTTGCCGGCGTAGACCAGTTGGAATTTCCCCACCTTTTTGCGGATCTCTTTCAGCCGTTCAATATCCTGAAAGAGCAGATCACCCCGTTTATAGGCGGCAGCCCGACGAGCAAAACCGATGGTCAGCACTTCCGGATCGAGATTGACGCCGGTGGTCCGGAGAATGAATTCAAAGAGCTTTTGCTTGCACTCCTTATGGGCCGACCAGATCTCTTCCGGGGGGATCCCCATGGCCTGACGCAGCATGAAGGAGTCCGTCTTCCAACCCCGGATATACTTGTTCATCAGAGCCTGAAACTCCTCCGACATCCAGGTCCGCACGTGAACACCGTTCGTAATGGAATCGATCTCGTATTCCGGGAACATCTCCTTCGACACCTGGCCATGTTTCTTGGCCACCCCGTTGGCATAACGGCTCAGATTCAAGGCCAGGAGGGTCATATTGAGTTCCCCCTTGCCACTCAAGTTATCGATAATCTCAAAAGGGATATTGTGAACGAGATAGGGGTCCTCCCCCCCCTTCGGATTTTCCTTTTTTTCGCCAAGCAGTTTCTTCACCAATCCATTATCAAAGCGGTCATGACCTGCCGGTACCGGGGTATGGGTCGTAAAAACACAGAGATCCTTGACGGTATCCGGGTCCCATCGCGCCTGTTCAAACCAGACTGCTTCAGGATCCTTTTCATTTTCCCGGAGCAGTTCCAGAGTCAGCAGACTCGCATGGCCTTCGTTCATATGATAAGTGGTCAGGCGGTCATACCCCATGGCCCGCAGCATCTTTACTCCGCCGATCCCCAGGACAATTTCCTGTTTGAAACGGTAGGTATGGTCGCCGCCGTAGAGATAGGAAGTAATTTCGCGATCTTCCGGATGGTTGTCTTCTACATTGGTGTCGAGAAAATAGACCGGAACGGCGGCATCCGTTTCTCCACGGATCATATAACGCCAGGCCTGAATCGCCACCTCCCGGTCGTCGATCCGGACCTTGACAATATAGGGAAGGAGTTTCATCGAGGAAGAAGGGTCCCAGTCCACCGGTTCCTCGCTCTGCTTGCCATTTTCGTCCAGTTTCTGGATAAAATAGCCCTTCCCCTGCAAGAGGGTCATCCCCACAACGGGAAGATGCAGGTCGGCACAGGATTTCAGGGTATCACCCGCCAGGATCCCCAGTCCACCACTGTAGGTAGGAACATCCTGTTCCAGGCCCACTTCCATGCTGAAATAGGCGATCTTGACGAAACACTCATTCATCTCTTCAATTTTTTCACTCTCCAGCGTCATACTTCTCCCCTTAAGGACGACATACACCCGTTAAAGTGCACGGACTATAACAGAGAAGCCCGGCATCTACAATATGAAATTTTCTGCTTGCTTTTCAGGAAGTGAACAAGTATATTTTACAACTTAATTTCAGGAATGGTCAATGGCCAAATGCTTTCTGCATTGAAAACGGTATGATAAAGGAGGTTTGCAAAAAATGAGCATTTCGGTAAATCGGCTGAAAAACCTTTTGGTTCTCACATTCTGCGTATTTCTTGTTGCCGCAACAGGCTGTACACCCGCCGGACAGGACCAGGCCGGGGAGGATGTAATCGAAGCCAACATCCAGGGCCTCTGGAAGGGTTCAGCACAGCAAACCGGAAGTTCCAATCCCACCTTTAATCTCAAATTGAATCAGCGTGAGAAAGGACAGGTCTGGGGAACGATCACATCGATGGACGGGACCTTTGAGGATGCCATTATCTCCGGCGGGAAACTGGCCGGTAATCGGCTGACCTTTTCGGCCACCGCCAACGGCAGTAATTTCCGTAACGGCCGAAGCTACACCTTTGAGGCTGAGATCAACGGCAACAAGATGGATGGCACCTGGAAGGATATTCTCGACCGGAGTTGGGGGCCCTTTACTACGGAAAGAGCTGTCGAAGCCTCGGAAGAAAAACCGGGAGAGCCTGCCGCTGCCTCTGAATAAAAGTACGACCTCTTCGATGGGAGCGGTCACCCACTTCAGGGTGTCAACCGCTCCATCATGCGGGGAAAGGGAATGGTCTCCCGGACATGCTTCAGACCACAGATCCAGGCCACTGCCCGTTCAATCCCGAGACCGAAACCGCTGTGAGGAACGGACCCGTATTTCCGCAAATCCAGGTACCAGTTAAAGATCTCCGGTGAGAGGTCCTGTTCACGGATCTTCGTCAGTAACCGGTCATAATCATCTTCCCGCTCTCCTCCCCCAATGATTTCCCCGTATCCTTCCGGAGCCAGCATATCCACACAGAGGGAGAGGTTGCTCTTCTCCGGATCATTCTTCATATAAAAAGCCTTGCACTGCGCGGGATAGCGGTGCACCATCACAGGCCGGTCGAACTCGGAAGAGATCAGGGTCTCCTCGTCACCTCCGAAGTCCTCACCCCAGGATGTATCGTTCCCCTTTTTCTGCAGCAGTTCAATCGCCTCATCATAAGAGATCCGCGGAAAAGGTCTTCGGATCTTCTGTAACACCCCCAGATCCCGCTCCAGGTAAGTCAATTCCTTCGATCGTTGATCAAGAACCCGCTGCACAATGAATTCGACAAACTCTTCCGCCAGGTCCATATCCTCTTCCAGATCACAGAAGGCCATCTCCGGTTCCACCATCCAGAACTCCGTCAGATGACGGCGTGTTTTCGATTTCTCGGCACGAAAGGTCGGGCCGAAACAGTAGACCTTCCCGAAGGCCATGGCGCCCGCCTCGTTGTACAGTTGGCCGCTCTGGGTCAGATAAGCCCTATTATCAAAATATTCCGTACTGAAGAGGTTGGTTGTTCCCTCACAGGCGTTGGGAGTAAAGATCGGAGCGTCGAGGAGGGTGAATCCTTTGTCATCAAAGAAATCCCGCACCGCACGGATCACTTCGTGACGGACCCGGAGGATGGCATGTTGCCGGGAGGAACGGAGCCAGAGATGGCGGTGGTCCATAAGAAAAGCGACGCCATGTTCCTTTGGACCGATGGGATAGTCCTGTGCGGCGTGAAGAACATTCAGGTCCGTCACACCGAGTTCAAACCCCAGAGGGGAGCGTTCATCCTTCCGGACAACTCCTTGCACCTCCAAGGCCGATTCCTGGGAAACCTTCCCCGACTGCTCAAAAACCTCTCCCGTGACGTCTCCTTTGAATACGACACACTGAATGGTTTCCGTCCCGTCCCGGAGCTGCAGAAAATGGAGTTTCCCACTGGAACGTTTATTGTAAAGCCACCCCCGGAGGGTGACGGTCTCCCCTTCATGCTGCTTGACTTCCTCGATCCAGATGCTCTCCGGCATTCCCTTCCCTCCACAAGGCGATAAAATAACTTTCCGTGAAAAGCATCCTTGCAGAATTCCCCCCTATTGTCAAGAACGGGAGTCACAGGGAAATGATAAAGATCGAAAACCAAAAGCAAAGATCAAACCTGTTCGAATAGATTACATTTGACTTGAAGCTTGTGAACTGATATCAAACAGTGAAAGAGGCTTGGAGCATTTCCCTTCCCGCCTTCCAGATTTCATCCTGCATTTCGAGGAAGAAGAAGTGCGCAGCCCGGAGGGCCTCTGAGCCGGTTTATACAGACTGCATAAAACCGGAAGTGCAAGAAGAAGCAAAGATAGTTTTCTTATTTAGTTTCAGCGACTTATTGCGTTTAACCCTGCAAAATCAGAAAGTTTTATACAGAAGCAGACTGTCTGCCTTTGCATTTTTATACAGTCTGTATATTTATAGTTGCTACAGACCCGCTTCGCGGGGGAAGC
>CAYQVN010000020.1:0-14425 GCA_964420895.1 uncultured Nitrospirota bacterium
CGAACTGGCCTGTAGTGGATAGCGTCTGCTCCGTCTGCACAGACAATCACCCGGATCGGATGTGACAGAGCCTGCGATAAATGTTGTCGAATTTTTGCGGCATTCTCCGCAACCCGGAAGATCCCCGTGGCAACCGCCCGTACAGGGCCGACCTCTTCCTCACGGAGGATCGTACCATATTCTTTGAGTACAGACCGGCCTCGTTCGAGTGCAGCAGGAGACACCCGTCCCGTGTCGGCGATCCCCTCCCCCATTCGGGGAATACGCCGTTCAATCCTGAGACGGGTCAATTTTTGCGTATTGTTCCTGCGGTAGATAAGGAGACGGAAGGTGTTGGTTCCCAGATCAAGTACGGCCGAAGGGAGCATCAGCACTCCTCAAAGAAAGGCATCACAACGCAGAAGTCACTGCGCAAGCTGTCCCTTGAGTTCCTCGGCAGCGGCAACCCACGGGGAGTCGGCATAGTTGCTGATCAGATCGTCGAGGGTCTTTTTCGCTTCCTCCACCTTTCCCTGACCGGCATAGATGCGCCCCAGTTCCAGCAAAGAGAGGTCCTTGAATTGGTCCCCCATCTCACGGAAGGCCGACGCGGCCTTGTCTGGATGCCCCAGGGCAAGTTCGGCATAAGCAATCCCCTGGAGGGCCAGGTCCTGAACCACTTCGATTTTCCTGTTTTGGGCAATTTTCAGTGCCGCCTGGTAGTGCTGCAACGATTCGTCATACTTCGTCTGGTCGTAAAAGATATTGCCGCTATACATCTCAGCCCGGGCCGCAGCCAGATCCCCTTTCCCGGAGAAATCACCAAGGGCCTTCAGGGCGTCGTCGAGGTGCCCCTCATGGAAGGCGGAGACAGCCGTATCCAAGGCCGCGGCTTCCCGGATGCGGCTCATCTTGATCTGATATAGGACCAGCAGAATGATCAGGATCCCCGCCAGTATTCCTCCGGCGATCATCGAAACAAACTTTATATTTTCCAGAACGTATTTGTAGCCGCTCCGAAGGGCCTCTAGAAACTCATCCGGTTCCTGTGCTTCAACTTTTTGCTTCGCCATTGTTCCTCCTTGTTGACTTACGAAATTTCCCCGATCAATCGTTCCGAATTTTCAAATGCCTTTTCCACCTCTGCTTCATTCAGACCGGCTCCCTGTAAAATCTTATGGGCCATCTCTTTTTTCACCAGATCACCGGGGGCATGGGAATCGGTATTGCAAACTAAAGATCCCCTGTGTTGCCGGGCCAAAGCCGCTACATGTCCGTTGGAAAGGGAGTGTCCCTTGCGTGTGGTAATCTCGAGGTAGACTCCGCGCTCTGCCGCCTCTTTGACTTCCGATTCTGTGATCAGTCCCGGGTGGGCCAGGATATCTACACCGGCCTCGATAGCCGCCCGGTTGGTCCCCGCTCTTACCGGTTCAACAAGGGTCTCGCCGTGGGCGACCACGATTTGCGCCCCCAGGTCCCTTGCACGCTGTACCAGATCAGCAAAATCCTCGGGATGGACGTGGGTAATCTCCACGCCGGGAATCGTACGGAGGCCCCCTCTCTTGTTCAGTGCCTTGCAGCCGGCAACAACACCACGCAGGATCTGCTCGATATTAGAATGATCGGCATGATCGGTAAAGGCAATGGCCCGGTATCCCGCAACCTCAGCCCGTCGCGCCAACTCGGCAGGAATGAGGACACCATCACTGAAGAGGGTATGTGTATGTAGATCGATCATTTTTCTACCTCATCCGCCCGGGTTCGATAGCCTCAGGCAGGGAAACCTGATGAACTTTAGCAAAGTTCCCCTTTAAACTCAAGGGATTTGTATGAAAATCAATGGAAGATCCCCGAGAGATATCTCAGGGCTGAGATGAGAAGACAAAAACTCAGAATCAATTTAATGAAAAGGGAGGGAACATGTTTCTGGAAACGGGCCCCGAGATAGATCCCGGCAAATCCGCCGACACCGAAAAGTATCCCCAACAACCAGTCCGGCGCAATCGACATTTCCGGATGAAGGACTGCGAAAAAATGATAAAATCCCACCCCGGCAACGGAGGTGATCAATGTCCCCATCAGGGAGGCGCCGGCCACAGTGTAGACGGGGAGATGAAAGAAGGTGACGAAGAAGGGGGCGATAATCGCCCCGCCACCGATCCCGTAGATTCCGCCAACGATTCCCACGATGAAGGTCAGTGCCAAGACCCCCGGTACGGGAAAGGAATAGACCGTCCCGTTGAAGGTGAAACGAACCCTGCGGAGCGAAAAGGAGGTTTTCCCTACAGTAAAGTTCCCTCCCGGACCTGGGGCGGAATTACGACGAGTCGCCTTATCTTCCCTCCCGTGGAGAATGTCCCGGAGAAGACGAAGGCCGATGTAGAGAAGAACAAATCCTGCAAAGAACTTGAAGTGGGTTGGATCGGGAAGATAACGGATCCGTATCCAGGCGCCGATGAAGACCCCCGGCAGGGTCCCCAGGATCACGGCCCATGTCAGGGGCCAGACCATCCTCCCTTCTTTCATGTAGCGCCAGACCCCGCTGGGAATGGCAACAACATTAAAGACTTGGTTGGTGGCACTCACCGAAGGTGCCGTATACCCTAGAAAACTGACCTGAAAGGGAAGCAGGAGGAAGGCCCCGGAGACCCCTCCCATGGAGGTGAAAAAGGAGATGACAAAGGCGACCAGAGGAGGGAAAAGGAGGGAGGTCGTCACCCCCGACACCGGAAAGTGCCACAGAAGAAACTCCATCTTTCCTCCTCTTCATCAGCAGTTCATTGATTTTAATATCAATTATTATGCTTTTATAACATTAATTGATTTATATATCAATTTAGATATAGACATTTACATCAATTTACGCTATCATATCCATATTATTAAACTTGGAGTCTACAAAATGCAAGCCCTTATTTCCTCTCTTCTGGAACAGATCGTACAGGCCGGAAAGAAGCAGGGGCTATCTCAAAAGAGAATTGCTGCTGAGGCCGGGATCACTCCGGAGACCTTTTCCCGGGCGAAGAGGGCCTCCGATATGCAGCTCTCCACGCTGGTCCGGCTTGCCGGCATCGTGGGACTTAAGGTTACCCTGAGCCCCCAGGGACCGATCCTGGAAAAGATCCTTTCCGGTGAGGTGTTTGAATGATCACCGACCGTGAAGCCGTCATCTGGACCCGGATCGGAATGCGCCCCGTCAAGATGGGACGGGTCTACGTCACCGACAGGGAATGCCGTTTCACCTATACTGAAGATTATCCCCTGACCGGTCTTCCCGGCCTGGGACTCATCTACCCGCCGGAAATCGTGCAGACCACCACCGTCGTCCGGCAACGAACTGAATTTTTTGATCTCCTCCCCCCCCTCCAGTCCCTGATCCCTCCCCGGAAAGAGAAGAACTTCCAGCGTCAGTTGATCCTGAGTGATCTGGCAAAAAGAGGGATCATCCCTGCCGGAGGCTTCGATGCGGATTGGGAGATCCTCAAGATTGCAGGCCATGGAGGAATGGGGCATCTCGATTTTTTCGAGAATGACCAAAAGGCAGTGGAATGGTATTCCCGTCCGGCAGAACAACATCTAAAACCGATCACCGATGATTTTGGACTCTCCCTCAAGGATTTTCTGACCTGGTTTCATACCGACAGTGAAACCCTCCTCACGATCATCGGACCGACACCGACGGTAGGCGGTGCCATCCCGAAGCTCCTCGTCTCCATCCCCGAGACCGGCTGGGATGGAAGGATCGGCCTCCCACGGAAGGTCGGCGCCCAGGGCATGACGGATGCCATACTGAAATTCGAACAGACGGGGATCTACCCGGGAATCATAGAACTGGAAGCTCTGGCCCTCAACCTCCATGAAGAAGCAGGCTTTACCGTCCCGCGACGCTGGCAAACCGAAATCAACGGAATCCCCACCCTGGTCATTGAACGCTTCGATCGAGACGCCGGGGGCCATCCCCTTTTCATGGAAACCCTCTATTCCCTCTTCGCCTGCGGTGATCTCTCCATTACCCATCACTATAGCGGAAGCTACGACGCCATCGGGCGGGCCATTGAACGATCGCCGATCCCCCTGGTGGACGACAAAAGAACCGCCAAAGAATACTTGTTGACGAGACTCCTGCTCTCTTTCGCAACCGGCAATGGCGATCTCCACCTGGAGAATCTGTCGATTCTCAACTGCGACGACATCCTCGCCTTCTCCCCCGTCTACGACCCCACCCCGATGCGGGCCTACAGCATTCATGACATGCTTGCCGTCATGCCCTTCGGGGATTACGGGGAGGTCCACTTTAAAGAGGCCCTGCTCCGCCTGACCCGGAACCTCGGCTTCCGGAAGAAGGATCTACTCCATACCATCGAAGAGGTCCTTGCCATCACCCGGGACTATCCGCAGCGGATCGATGGGTTGAAGAAGCTCCCCGGGAAGAACAAGAAAAACCTGATCGGTATCGTCGAAAAGATACGTAAAGATCTCACGAAGATCCGATAGACCCCCCTCCCACCATTCTCACTTTGCTTTTCTATTGACATTTGTGGACAATAGGCGTAATTAGAAGACTTTTCTGGGGTTTCTACTCCACGTCTAATTTAATCTGTACGATGGATAAAAGATGAATTTGACCGTCCGTGATGCCGCACAGGTCTTGAATGTTTCAGAAAAATCGATCTACCGCTGGATTCATAAAGGAATCGTTCCGGCCTATCGAGTGAATGATCAATACCGCCTGAACCGCGCGGAACTCCTCGAGTGGGCCACATCACGCAACATGGAGGTCTCCCCGGAGATCTTTTGTGAACCGGAGAGCGCGGAGATCCCCATGCCGACCCTGCTGGAATCACTGCAGACGGGGGGAATTTTCTACCGAATGGAAGGCTCCTCCAAGGAGTCGGTCCTCCATTCCCTGGTCGATCATATCTGGCTGCCGGAAGAGGTGGACCGGGAATTTCTTCTTCAAGTTCTCTTGGCACGGGAGGAACTCGGATCCACCGGAATCGGTGAAGGCATCGCCATCCCCCATGTGCGGAATCCCGTCGTCCTCCATATTACCCGTCCCTTCGTCTCACTCTGTTTCCTGGAAGAGCCGATCGACTTCGGGGCCCTCGACGGCAAACCGGTGCACGCGCTTTTCATGCTGGTCAGTCCCACGGTACGAGCCCATCTCCACATGCTTTCGCGGATCTCCTTCGCCCTGCGCGATCCGGCACTCAAATCCGTCATAGGGCATCAGGCCTCGCGCCGTGAGATCCTTGCAGAGATCCGCCGAGTGGAAGGAACCTTCCCCGCCCTCAATCCATCCATCAAAACATAGAGGGTTTAAACCTTGCATCTCCTTCTGGGAAGTATTGGCCTGTTGATCCTCAGCGGGCTGGCATCGAAATTTTTTGAAAAATCCTATTGGGGATCAACTTTCCTCGGTGCCGGTGGAGCTGTCGCCGCCTCGTTCATTGGCCTCTATCCGGCATGTCGAAGCCTCTTTACGGGGGAAGTCGTCACACTCCATCTCCCCTGGAATCTCCCTTTCGCCTCTTTTTTCGTCCAAATCGACCCTCTCTCGGGTTTATTTCTTCTGCCGGTTTTCCTCCTCACCGGGCTGGCCGCGATCTACGGGGCCGAGTACATGCGCGCCTACAAAGAGGACCGGGGGATTGGGACACACTGGTTCTTTTACAATCTACTGACGGCCGGGATGGTACTGGTCCTGATCGCCCGAAACGGGATCCTCTTCCTGATTGCCTGGGAGATCATGTCCCTGGCGCCCTTCTTCCTGGTCCTCTTCGAAGACCGAAAAGAGACATCCCGGAAGGCCGCCTGGACCTACCTGGTTGCAGCACACCTGGGAGGACTGGCCCTCGTTTTCCTCTTTCTCCTGATGGGCCGTCATTCGGGATCGCTCGATTTTGACCGCATGGCACTGCTGGGAGGAACGTCCGTCATCAACTCGGGCTGGTTTTTTCTCCTGGCGGTACTCGGTTTCGGCGCTAAGGCGGGTTTTATCCCGCTCCATGTCTGGCTCCCGGAGGCCCACCCGGCGGCGCCGAGTCATGTCTCCGCCGTCATGTCCGGCGTGATGATCAAGATGGGGATCTATGGACTGCTCCGGATCCTGACCCTGATCGGTCCTCCACAAACATGGTGGGCTTATCTGCTCATCGCCATCGGGATCACCTCCGGAATCTTAGGTGTCCTCTTCGCCCTGGCGCAGCATGACCTCAAACGCCTCCTCGCCTACCACAGCGTGGAAAATATCGGGATCATCACCCTGGGACTCGGCGTCGGTCTCCTGGGAATCTGCATCCATGCTCCCCTCCTTGCCGTCCTCGGATTCGCAGGAGGACTGCTCCATGTGATCAACCATGCCCTCTTCAAGGGTCTCCTCTTCCTCGGCGCCGGATCGGTTCAGCACGGAACCCACACCCTGGAGATCGACCATTTAGGCGGTCTCCTCAAACGGATGCCCTGGACGGGAGCGCTCTTTTTGGTCGGTGCCGTGGCAATCTGCGGTCTTCCCCCATTGAACGGGTTCGTAAGCGAGTTTCTAATCTATCTCGGCGCCCTGCAGGGGACGCTTTCGCTCTCCGCTCTTCCCGCCGGATCCCTGATCGGTGTCATTGCCGCGCTGGCCCTCATCGGCGGGCTGGCCTCGGCCTGTTTTACCAAGGCCTTCGGAATCGTTTTTCTCGGCACACCTCGAAGCAGTCATGCCGAGAAAGCGCATGAATCAGGAATCGCCATGAGGATTCCGATGCTCCTCCTGGCGGTGGGTTGCATCGTCATTGGAGCGGCGGCACCTTTTGTTGTGGCCTCCATGGCTCATGTCCTCCAGGAGATCACCTCCCTCTCCCCGGACCGTGTTCTCACAAACCTGCAGGGGGGGCAAGAACCTTTGTCGCTGATCGTAGCGGTCTCGGTGGCACTTCTGTTCCTCTGGGGGATCTTGCATCTCACACGCCGCTTCCTGCTGCAATCCCGAAAAACGGGAGAAACCGCCACCTGGGGCTGCAGCTACTCTGCACCCTCCCCCCGGATGCAATACACGGCTTCCTCCTTTGCACAACCCTTGACGGATCTTTTCAAAACCTTCCTCCAGACCGACAGGAAGGAGGTGAACCTGCAAGGCATCTTCCCGCAAGAGACGTTCTTCTCCACGGAGACAGCTGATTCCTTTCGGCGCTATCTCTTTGAGCCGGCCTTTCTCTTCGTCAATTACATACTGTCCGGCCTTAAATGGATTCAGCAGGGACGGGTACAGTTTTATATTCTCTATATTGTTGTGACCCTCTTTTTTGTCTTTCTCTGGAAAATGCTATGAACGGATCTGCCATGATGCAAACAGCCGGTTCACTCTTCGTCCCCCTTGCGGCGCTTCTGTTCGCCCCATTGATGGTCTCCCTTATCAATCGGGTGAAGGCTGTTTTTGCGGGGCGAAGGGGACAACCTATCCTTCAGCCCTATTACGATCTGGTCAAGCTGATGGGCAAGGGAGCCGTGTACAGCGAAACGACGACTCCGATTTTCCGGATGGGTCCGGTCCTGACTCTGGCCTGTTCTATTCTGGCGATTTTCATGGTGCCTCTCGGATCGAACGCTGCGCCCTTGGCCTTCCGGGGGGATTTTATTCTCATCGCTTATCTCTTCGGGCTGGCCCGTTTCTTCACGGTCCTGGCGGCACTCGACACCGGATCAAGTTTCGAGGGAATGGGAGCGAGCCGGGAGGTGACTTTCTCCGCCCTCGCGGAACCGGTCCTCTTTCTCGGGCTGTTGACGGTCGCACACCTGACGGAAACCATTTCCCTGTCGGAGATGTTCTCCATCCTTCCCGCAAAGACGTGGACCGATATAGCACCCCTCCTTCTTCTGGTGGCGGCGGCCCTCTTTGTGGTCTTTCTTGCAGAAAATTCAAGAATCCCCGTGGACGATCCCAACACGCATCTGGAGCTCACCATGATTCACGAGGTCATGGTCCTCGATCACAGCGGCCCCGACTTCGGACTCATCCTCTACGGAGCGGCGCTGAAGCTCTGGATTCTCGGTGCAATCGTGACGGGGATCCTGGTCCCGGTCCACACCTCACATCTGTGGGTGAATCTCGTCATACCCGTTTTTTCCATCCTGGGGCTTGCCCTTGTTGTGGGAGTTGTAGAATCAACGATGGCCCGGTTACGATTGGTACGGGTCCCCCAACTAATGATCGGAGCGGCAGGACTGGCCGCCCTTTCCCTGATTCTGGTACTGAGGTAACAAATGACCAACTGGATTGATCTTGCCATGATCCTGATGATCCTGATGAATTTTCTTCTCCTGGGTTCCAGCAGACTCGGTATGTGTATCCACATCGTGGCTGCCCAGGGGGTCATCCTCGGGATCCTGCCCCTGCTCTCCGCACCCCATCTCATGGAAGTCCATGTCGTAGCCATGTCCATGGTGGCCCTGCTGCTGAAAGGAGGCGTCTTCCCCTGGCTTCTCTTCCGGGCCCTGCGCCAGGCCGACGTCCGGCGCGAAGTGGAACCCTTTGTGGGGTACTCCGCCTCGCTCATGGCCGGGGTGGCGGCGCTCCTCATCTCCCTCTGGATCGATGCACGACTTTCCATCTCCATTGCCGCCTCCGCCCCTTTTGCCGTGCCGGTCTCCTTCTTCACGATCCTGGTGGGGCTCTTTCTCCTCATGACTCGAAGGAAGGCATTGACCCAGGTGCTCGGCTACCTGGTACTGGAAAACGGCATCTACACCTTCGGAATGACCGTGGCGCAACACATCCCTTTTTCCGTGGAACTCGGCGTGCTTCTCGATGTCTGGGTGGCCGTCTTTGCCATGGGGATCGCCACCTACCACATCAATTATGAATTTGACCACACCGACGTGGACAAATTGAATCGTTTGAAAGGCTGACCGCCCATGGATACCGGATGGTTGCTCTGGCTCATTCTTCTCTTCCCCGTTGCAGGTGCCCTGTTTATACCCTTCCTGCGATCGGGCAGGGGAATATTCACCTCCCTATTCACCTGCATCCTGGTGGATAGCGTGTTCTGTATTATTGTCGCCCAGAGGACGTTCCATCTCGGCCCGCAAATTGCGATGGAGGGATGGCTCTACCTCGACGCCCTCTCCGCCTACCACCTCCTGGTGATGTTGCTGGTCTTTATCATGGCGTCATACTACGGCAAGAGCTACTTCGCGGAGGAGGTTCGCTCGGGACATTTCCCCCTCGCTGCAGTACGCCGCTACGGCACGCTCTGGATGGCTTCGCTGGCAGCCATGACCCTGGTCCTGGTCTCCAACAACCTGGGGATCATGTGGGTCGGCATGGAGACGACCACGCTGGTCACGGCCTTCCTGATCTCTGTGCACTCCAGACAGGAAGCCGTCGAGGCGATGTGGAAATACCTGATCGTCTGCTCCGTGGGAATCGCCTTCGCTTTTCTGGGAATTCTGCTCGTTGCAGCAGCCACCACCCGTTTCCCGGAGAAAGCCATGGAAACCCTGCTCTGGACCGACCTGCGCACCGCATCGGCGCTGCTTGATCCCACCCTGATGAAGGCTGCCTTTCTATTTATCCTGGTCGGTTTCGGCACCAAGGCCGGCCTTGCTCCCATGCATACCTGGCTTCCCGATGCCCACAGCCAGGCGCCTGCACCGGTCTCGGCAATCTTCTCCGGATTCATGCTGAATGCCTCTCTTTTCTGTATCATGCGTCACAAGACACTCGTCGATACCGTACTGGGGAGTTCCGATTTCACCAATGACCTCATGCTCCTCTTCGGCGGAGCCTCCATCATCATCGCCGCGGCATTCATTCTCCGCCAGAACGACCTGAAACGTCTCCTTGCCTACAGCACCGTGGAACACCTGGGGATCATCACAATAGGCCTGGGCCTGGGCCGACTCGGAATCTTTGCAGCCCTGCTGCACACCCTGAGCCACTCGGTCTGTAAATCACTGGGGTTCTTTTCGGCGGGCAGTCTTGGAAAAACCTACGGGACCTATGACATGCGAAAGATGTCAGGCGCAGTTCATCTAAACCCCACATGGGGGAAAGGCCTGATGGGGAGCCTGATGGCTCTGATCGGGGTCGCCCCTTTTCCCATATTCATCAGTGAGTTGTTAATCGTAAAATCCGCGATCCAGAACGGAGCCACCGTCACCGTCACTGTTTTCCTGCTGGGGAGTATCGTAGTCTTTGTGGGCGTATTGCAGCACGTCATCCCTGTGCTCTGGGGTACGCAGGACAAAAACCTATCGATTTCTGCATCGAAAAAACCGTTTGAGCATCTTCTGCTTATGACCCTATTCGCCCTTCTCCTGGGCTTGGGCCTCTGGATACCGGATGGTCTGAACGAGATTCTGAATCAGGCCGCCGGAATCGTTGGAGGAGCAATAGGATGACGGCGTTTTCCTATCCTCATTTCCGCAATGGTGAGCGGATCGATCTGGAAGAGATCCCGAGGCTAAAGATCGGGGAGTTCCGGAATACAGTGATCCAGGCCGTCCATGACGGTGGACGGCTTCTGAACCTTTTTGCCGAAACTCATGATGAAGTACCTTTTCTCGTAGGGATCATCAGTTCTGCCAACTCCGGTGGGTTTATTCCCCTTCTTGCACCCGTTGATGAAAGCTATCCGTCGCTTACACCGGATTGTCCTCAGGCCCATCTCTTCGAACGGGAGATCTTTGAAGAATGCGACATCCGTCCCGACGGACATCCCTGGCTGAAACCGGTTCGATATACGAAAGCGGACAGTCAGGGGCGGCGCCGATGCGCCGTCACGGAATTTTTCCAAACCAAAGGAGAAGAAGTTCACGAGGTGGCCGTTGGTCCCGTCCATGCCGGGATCATCGAACCGGGTCATTTCCGATTCCAGTGTCACGGCGAGAAGGTCTTCCACCTGGAGATTGCGCTCGGCTTTCAACACCGGGGCATTGAAAATGCCCTCATCGGCGGCCCCGGCAAAATAACGCCCCATTACATGGAGACCCTGGCAGGCGACACCACCATCGGTCATTCTCTGACCTATGCGCAGGCGGTGGAAGCACTCTCCGGCTGTCGCCCCTCCGCACGTGCCCAGGCCCTCCGCGGGATCGCCCTCGAACTGGAGCGAATCGCCAACCATGTCGGAGACCTCGGTGCACTGGCCGGAGATATCGGCTATCTTCCGACGGCATCCTTCTGCGGTCGCATCCGCGGGGATTTTCTCAACATGACGGCGCTTCTTTGCGGCAACCGATTCGGCCGAGGACTGATCCGTCCTGGGGGGATCGCCTTCGACCTGGACGATGAACTTCAGAATACCCTTGCAGACCGGATCAAAAATATCTTTCCCGAACTGACGGACGCCGTCTCCCTACTTTGGCACACCCCCTCCGTGCTGGCCCGTTTTGAAGAAACGGGGAAACTCTCCAGGAAGACCTGCGAAGAACTCGGGTTGGTCGGTCCTGCCGCACGGGCCTGCGGACTGGAGCGGGATGTACGTTTTGAATTTCCTTCGGGGATCTTCTCCCTGACCCATCTCCCCCTTTCCACGTGGAGCACCGGCGATGTCTTTGCCCGGGCCTACGTCCGGTGGCTGGAAATTCAACGATCGAAGGACTTTATCCTGGACCAGCTTAAGTCCCTTCCGGGAGGCGACTCCTCCCGCGAGGTTGGGTCTCCGGCCCCGGACAGCATGGTTGTCACCCTCGCCGAAGGATGGCGAGGGGAAATCTGCCACACGGTCATCACCGATGAGAAGGGCCGCTTTGCCCGTTACAAGATCGTGGATCCCTCATTCCATAACTGGACCGGATTGGCCATGGTCCTCCGGGATGGGCAGATCTCTGATTTCCCCCTCTGCAACAAGAGTTTTAACCTGTCCTACTGCGGACACGACCTGTAAGGAACCGAATCATGTTCAGCGCGCTTTACACACGCATCAAGCAAGGCCGAAAGACAATCCCCTTCCCGGACAAACCACCCGTCCTGCCGGAACGTTTTCTGGGACGCCCGGAAATCGATGCCGGTCAGTGTGATCCCGATTGCAACGCCTGCAGGTCCGTCTGTCCCACGGAGGCAATTGCGCAGGAACAGGAAAAACTGCAACTGGATCAGGGCCGTTGCCTTTTCTGTGGAGAGTGCAAGAAGGCCTGCCCGACGGAGGCATTACACTTCACCAAGGATTACAGGATGGCCGTCCGGAATCGGCAAGACTTGGTTGTCACGGACACTCATTACGCCATTGCAGAAAGACTTGGAGAGGAAATCCGAAAACTCCTCGGACGTTCCCTGAGCCTGCGGCAGGTCAGCGCCGGCGGGTGCGGCGCCTGTGAAGCCGATGTCAATGTCCTGGGCACCGTCACCTACGACCTGGGACGATTCGGGATTCAGTTCGTCGCCTCCCCCCGTCATGCCGACGGGCTCCTGATCACCGGCCCCATCACACAGAACATGGCTTCTGCCCTGCGCGATACCTACGATGCCGTACCCGACCCGAAGATCGTCATCGCCTCCGGCGCCTGTGCCATCTCCGGAGGGCCCTTTCACAACCATCAGGAGGTGCAGAACGGCTGCACCGACCTGCTCCCTGTGGACCTCTTCGTCCCCGGATGCCCGCCCCATCCCGTCACTCTCCTCGACGGTCTGCTCCGCCTCATCGGACGGATCTAAAAAATGACGGTTGGCATCGAAAGTAAATGATGTGTGATCCCCAGGGTGAGTACCACAGTGTCCAATAGGGACATCGGGGGACAAGGGAGAACATGAACTTGTTGATTTTACAGGAACAGGTTTACCCTGATATGTTCTGTTAACCCCACAAGAAGACACAGATGGGCACAGCATGGGCATACTGTAGATGGAATCACACTCAAAGGTTGGGAAAGGGAGGGAATGGTGTCGAGTGCGATGCTCCAAGGGATTAAAAATGGTTCGCCGCCTGCTGAAGATCCAGGGCAAACTGTTTGCATCGGCCCTGAAAAAATTTCTTAACCTGACTCCACGCAGGTCTTTCAGCCCCGCAATAACGGGGTTCCGGGTCGCCTTCCGCATCTGCAAAATAGACCAGTGATTTGCTGATCTGCATCGGACTGATTCTCCCAGCGCCATAGCGGTGAAAGAGATTTTCGACAATCTTCCAGAAGGGAATTTGCTGTAGTATAAAATAGAGATCGACAAAATCTCTTTTCGCTCCGCGTTGATTGATTGCAATGATTTTCATCGATGCGATATCGACAACATCTGCGAGCGGTATCCCCAGATCTCCCCGAGGTTTTTCCAGAAAAGGATAGTCATAGTGAAAAAAGGAGAGCTTCACCTCTCCGGCGAGGACCGTCAAGGTTCCCTTACCCTCCTGCAGTACGACCGGTGAAAGTTTTTTCCGTCTGATTTTCTGAAAAAGGTCCTCGGTGACAAAGGAATGGAGAGTAAAAAAATCAAGATCCTCTGAAATCCGGTGTCCCAGCTGGAGGGCCAGGGCCGTTCCACCTGCAAGGATAAAGCGATCTTTCTTGATCATCCCTTTCAAACGTGCCAGTACATTGCCGGTATTTTGCGGTAGAATTTCAGGATGGAGTTCCAAACCAGATGCTCCAAAAGTTCTTTGATTGCTCAGAGATCTTTCTACTGGTTTCGCAGGTCTCTACTATTTTCCGAGATGGATAAATTAACTGGACCCACCATAGGGCATCGAGATCTCCGAATTCAAGCACTTTCTCGATAATGTAACGTGCATTCCGATGAAGTTGAATCTTTGAAACATCTGCATCCCAGAAAAGATAAGCAAAACGCTCCGGAATTTCCTTTTCATTTTCAAGTACCCTGATCTTCTCTCGCACCTTCCGGTCAGAAAGCGCACCGAGGTACCGATGCACAACCTTGCTCCCATTCCGATAGGCAAGGTAAGCATACTGACGATTGCCGATCTTTTTCACAACGACACTCATATGATCACCGATTGTTATATTACCAAACTTTGTTGTATAAATCAATCATAATAACATGACCGATTTGGGACGGTATAAAAAAACGTGGCGTACAAAAACAAAGTTTTTACAGATTTAGTCACATGTTTCAGGCACATGATTATTATAAGATTCAAAGGCTTGAATACAAAAGTCTTTCTGGGGAGACATTGGGGACGCACTTCAGATTATAAAATTCTCGCAGAAACCATGTCCAAGCACTCGCTTATCACTGACTGCATGTACCGAATTCCCGGGCTTTCCCTTGTACAAAAGGACTGACTCCGATTCCTGTACCGCCCCCCCTTTCCCACCCCTGACCGGAAGCTATTAATCTATTTTCTGGATTGATTGAGGAGAAGAAGTGCTAAAAAAAATCACAGGGGAAAGAACACATACTCGCTTTCGCGAGCAGAAACTTATAATCTGAAGAACGTCCCTGATGCCCCTTTTATCACATGGTGCCCCCGGGGTGGGTACCACAGTGTCCAATGCTGGACATCCGAGGATCATG
>CAYQVN010000021.1:0-8748 GCA_964420895.1 uncultured Nitrospirota bacterium
CTGTGACTCATTGTGTGCTGTGACGCCGCCGAGCCCCACGACGGCCAGTGCACTACCCCGGACAAACGCCTCCAGGCGATCAAGCCCAGTCACTGCAACATCCACCTTGGTGGAACTCGGGAAAACCGCTCCGAAACCGAGATAGTCTGCGCCCTCACGCTCGGCCATCTCCCCTTCCTCCGGGGAATGAGCCGTCGCGCCGATCAGACGATCGGCACCGAGCATCCCACGCACTACCGGGAGGGGGAGGTCCGCCGCACCGATATGCACCCCGTCGGCGCCGGAAAGTAACGCAATGTCCGGGCGGTCATTGATCACAAGGGTGGCGCCATATTTTCGGGTAATGGCACGCAGATCCCGTGCTTCCCTGAGCTGTACCGCCGAGGATTTTTCCTTGCCCCGGTACTGTATGAACCGGGCACCCCCGTCCAGCGCAGCCCGCGCCACCCGTTGTGGATCCCTTTCCCCACCGACAATCACACAGAGTTTTACGTCTCCTTCACTCAGGGAACTGCGCAATTTCATCAAAGCTGAACCTTCTCCAGAAAGGTGGTATAGATATTGCCGGAGAGAAATTCCGGCGTTCGCAACACTTTCTTGTGAAAGGGAATGGTTGTCTTGATCCCTTCGATGACAAACTCCTCCAGGGCCCGTTCCATGACGGCGATCGCCTCCGCCCGGTCTCGCCCGCGCACAATCACTTTGGCCACCAGTGAATCGTAATAGGGGGTTACCCTGTATCCCGAATAGGCTGCCGTATCGACACGTACATTCGGACCGCCCGGCGGGATGAAAGTCTCGATCAGTCCGGGAGAGGGCGTAAAGGTTTCCGGATCTTCCGCGTTAATCCGACATTCTATGCTGTGCCCGAAGGAGTGGATCTCCTCCTGTACCATCGGGAGCGGTTCGCCGGCGGCAACCCGAATTTGCTCCTTAATCAGATCGATCCCGCTGACAATCTCTGTGACGGGATGCTCCACCTGAATCCGGGTATTCATCTCCATAAAATAAAACCGGCCGTCGGAATCGAGAATAAATTCCACCGTCCCGGCACTGGTATACCCAACGGCCCGGGCGGCATTCACTGCGGTCTCGCCCAGTTTGATCCGCGTCTCGGCATCGAGGGAGATGGCAGGCGACTCTTCAATCAACTTCTGATGGCGCCGCTGAATGGAACAGTCCCGTTCCCCAAGATGAATCACATGGCCATGCTCATCGGCAAGGAGCTGAACCTCGATGTGTTTAGGCGTTTCAATGTAGCGTTCCATGTACACCGAGGCATCGTTAAAAGCCGCAGCCGCTTCGGAACGGGCCATGGAATAGAGATGGGGCAGAGAAGCCTCCGAATGGACGACGCGCATTCCCTTTCCACCGCCCCCCGAGGAGGCCTTGACGATCACCGGGAAGCCGATCTCATGGGCCACCTTACGGGCTTCCTCTTCGGAGTCCACCACGCCACCGCTACCGGGGATGATGGGTACGCCGGCCATTTCCATCGTTTTTCGCGCCGCGGCCTTATTCCCCATGAGACGGATATTCTCCGGGCTCGGACCGATGAACTTAATCCCCGAAGAGAGACAGATATCGGCAAACTCCGGATTCTCGGCCAGAAACCCGTACCCGGGGTGGATTGCCTCGGCATCGCTGATCTCACAGGCGCTCAGGATACTGGGGACATTCAGATAGCTCTGGGCACTCGACGCAGGCCCGACACAGATGGTTTCGTCGGCATGCTGTACGTGGAGCGAACGTGCATCCGCATCGGAATGGATCGCCACGGTTTCGATACCGAGTTCGCGGCAGGCCCGGATAATCCGCAGGGCAATCTCTCCACGGTTGGCAATCAGAATCTTTTTAAACACCTATTTCTCCAACCCCGGCAGGTCATCGGACCACATGGGGGATGTTTTTACGAGGGTCTTATTGACCCCTGTTGTCTCAACGACATTACGAAAGTACACCTTTACTCCACTGCTTCCAGGATAAACAGTGGTTCACCAAACTCTACGGGGTCCTTGTCTTCCTTCAGGATCTGTACGATTTTTCCCTTCCGCTCCGCTTCGATCTCATTCATCAGCTTCATCGCCTCGATAATGCAAAGCGGCTGCCCCTGTTCCACCTCCGTCCCCACTTCCACAAAGGGCGGGGCCCCCTGGGACGGCGCCCGGTAGAAGGTCCCGACCATGGGAGAGGTCACCACGTTCTGTCCGGGGGCAGTCTCCGGCACGCCGGATTCGTCGGAAGCCTCCTGCGGCATCCGGACCGGTTCCACCTGAAGGGCAGGCATCTCCCCCTCGACGGTCAGGACCGGCTCTTCCGGACGGGTCGGTGCGGTTGTCCCCCTCCGAATGCGTGTCCGGAATCCCTCCCGCTCCACTTCAATCTCCGAGATGTCCGTTCCCTGGATCATCTCGATGAGCTCCTTGATCTCCTTCAGGTTCATCCATCCCCCTTGACCCGCTCAATAAAATCGCCGGTCCTCGTGTCAATCTTGACCCGTTCCCCCTCGTTCATGTAGAAGGGGACCTTGACAACGATCCCCGTTTCAAGAGTGGCGGGCTTGGAGCCGCCCGAGGCCGTATCCCCTTTGAACCCCGGCTCGGTTTCTGTCACCTTCAGAATCACAAAGTTCGGCAATTCCACACCGATCGGGGTCCCGTTGTGAAAAAGGATCTTCACCTTCACATTCTCCTGGAGGTAACCCTTGGAATCGCCCAACATCTCCCGGGTCAGAAAAGTCTGCTCATAATTTTCGGAATCCATGAAGCAATACTGCCCTTCCGCGGCATAGAGATACTGCATCTCCCGTTCGTCGAGATCAGGTTTGTCCACCTTCTCACCGGAACGGAAGGTCTTGTCGAGGACCGCGCCGGACCGGAGACTTTTCAGCTTCGTCCGGACAAAGGCTCCCCCCTTCCCCGGTTTGACATGCTGAAACTCGACCATAATGAAAGGTTCTCCGTTCATTTCAATCTTCAATCCATTTCTGAAATCCGATGTAGAATACACCTGGCTCCTCCTGCAGAAAAAAACAACTCATTCCTGTTAGAAAACATCACCTTATTAATGACTTGAAAATTTTTAGACTATATTCATTTTATAATGGAACGCAAGGAAATTCCAACTCTTTTACGCAGCCATCAAACATCCCAGTCCCGGGGAAGCCCTGTCAGTAGACGACACCCCTTTCCAGTGGCCAGGACCATATCCTCAATACGAACGCCCCCCAGACCGGGCAGATAAATACCGGGTTCAATGGTAAAAACCATCCCCTCTTCTACTCGGACCGGATTGTTCGGGGTCACCCCCGGCAGTTCATGGACCTCCAGACCGATGCCATGGCCGGTTCCATGGCCAAAAAAGGGGCCATATCCCGCCTTTGTGATGAGATCCCGGGCTGCACGGTCGATCTCTCCGAAAGTAATCCCGGGACGAACGACGGAAATCGCCGCCTCCTGGGCAGCCCGAACCACATCGAAGATCTCCCGTTTTTTCCCGGTAAGCCTGCGCCCCAGATAGAGGGTGCGCGTCATATCCGAGAAATAGCCGTTACACTCCGCCCCGAAATCGACAATAATCAGGTCCCTCCCGGCAATTTTCTTGGAAGAGGCAATCCCGTGGGGCATGGCGGAACGGACCCCGGAAGCGACGATCGTATCAAAGGCGACCTTGGAAGCCCCCTTCTTTCGCATGGAGTGCTCCATGGTCAGAGCAATCTCATCTTCTCTCCTGCCGGGACGGATCAGCTTCTTCACCCTTTGAAAGGCCTCCTCGGCACGTTCGATGGCGACTTGCAATTCGTCAAGTTCCTGTGAACTTTTGACCATGCGCAGGGTTTCAACCCCCGACCGTATCGGAACCAGGGTAATAGGACGGAGGGCCTTTTTCAACATCTGAAAGGCCTCCACTCGCAGATCCGTGCTTTCAAAACCGATTCGACGATAACGCCGGGTCCGGATCAGGCGGGCGATCCGCTCCGTCATCCCCTCTCCCCGGCGCAGGATCTGCACCGAAAAGCCGGCGACCTCCTTTTCAGATTGCGTTGCATAGCGGGAATCGGTCAGGAAAACACCGCCTCGCCGCGTCACCAGGAGCACGGCTGTTGAGCCGGTAAACCCCGTGAGGTAACGGACGTTTTCCATCTTGGTGATCAGGAAGGCATCGACACGGTGTTGCTTCAGTAATGGTTGGATTCCGGTTCCACCACCCCTCATGAAGAACGCTCCGTCTTGGATGAGGCAAGGGTAACGGCCGCCCGGAGCCCCAGGAGATAACTCTCCTGCCCGAAACCGCTGATCTGTCCGGCGGCCACCGGCGCGATAAAGGAGTTCTGCCGAAAGGATTCCCGTGCATGGATATTCGACAGATGGACCTCAACGGTGGGGATTCCCGTCGCGGCAATGGCATCCCGGATGGCAACACTGGTGTGGGTAAAGGCGGCAGGATTGATGACAAGGGCCGCAAAAACTCCGGACGCGGCATGAATCCATTCCAGGATCTTTCCCTCGTCATGGCTCTGACGACACTCTACTTCGACCTGAAGGGCTTTCGCCGTCGCCGCGATTTCCCGATCGATCTGGGCCAAAGTCAGCTTGCCGTAAACTTCCGGCTCCCGAGTCCCGAGAAGGTTCAGGTTGGGACCGTGGATGACAAGAATCTTCATAGTTGGCTCTCCTCCCGAAACCGTATGATGTTATCCGATTTCAATCGGCACCTCAATGGAAAACTTTACCTTTGCTGGATAAGAATTGTTGGATATAACGATTAAAGAAGTGTTGGTGCAGACTGCCGGTTTTTCCCCATCGGCAGGGAAAGTGCCGTCCCGCCCTGCACTATTCGAATTCTTTGGAGATTCTGGGGACCATGACGCGCATCTTGAAGCGCCCTTTGCCGAGATTCCCTTTTCCGTTCAACACCAGGACAAGGAAATATTCTTCGTTAATCTTCCGGACCAGGGTGGTCCTGTCTTCGTTCACCATAAGGAACTCACCGAGGGCGCCTGTTTCCATCGATTGCGCAGCACGATTCATCTCCCTGAGAATTGAGGAAACCTCAATACCGATCAATTGCAGGTCTTCCTCGGGACGCACACAAAATTCCTCAATCGGGATACCGTCCATCCCCATGAGTACGGATCCCAAGGCACCATCGACGGCTTGAACCAGATCACTCAGGAATTCCTTAAACATCGTCTCTCCTTCTCGGCCTGGATCTGAGCCAACCAGCTTTCCAGGCGTTGAATCAACTCCGTCTTGACTTCTCCCGACAGTTCTTCCCGTGCTTCTACCCCCGAGGCCGCAGCCGGGATCCCGATTGAAGCAGCCAGTTCTTTTTCCCGCAATTCTTCCAGTTTCGCATGAAGGCCATCATCCTCGGGATGGTGCCGGACGAGTCCCTCATAGATCTCCACCGCCTGGTCGTAATGCCCCTGATCCGCATAGAGGTCCGCCAAGGTCCGCGTATTCAGGACATCCTCATCCCCTTCCCCGGCACCTGCATCTTCCTCGGAAGAAGCAGCCAGAGTCGTACCCTCGTCTGCACCTTCCGTCTCTTCCGTACCGACCATCTCCCGGCCAATCAACTCACCCAGAAAAAGGTCATCTTCCTGGACAAAGGCCTCCTCCGTTGCCGTCGGCGAAACCTCCTGCGGCGGCAGGTCCGTCAGCGCCACTTCCTCTAAGGGAGGTGTCTCCAGAGAGTTGACCTCTTCCGTTACACTCTCCAGCGGAAGGTAGTCGACTTCTTCTAAAAAGGCATCATCCACTTCGGTCTCCGCCGCATCGGGGTCGATTACATCAATGACCACTTCAAACTCGGCGGCCTCCGAAGCGTTCATGGAAGTTTCATCCATGGCTGAATGGGGCGCACTCGTTCCCTCGGCATCCGGTTCTTCCGGATCCAGGAACATCTCCTGGTCGACCTTCTCCTGAATCTCCTGAAAAAGATCCGAGCCTTCCTGCCCTTCATTTTTTTCCATTTCATTACTCCAATGGAAGGATCACGCCAAGTCTAAAGACCTTGCTCCGGCAGTCATGAGGAACGTAAATTTCACCGGAGAAAAAGAAACAATTGACAGGTTTTCTATCGTTTTTGTCGTTTTTTCCGTATTTTTTCCACAAAAAAACAGGATAATCCCTTGAAAATTTCGACCTAAGTAATTAAATTTTAACAAAAAACGGGCAAAAGTCAAGGTTAAATTTTTTCTTGATTTTCAGAACACGGAGTGCTAATTTGTCATAATATTGTTCAGCAGAAAAACATCATTAGAGTCCATGGAGAGGAATACATGGAAACCCGAAAAATTTTAGTCGCCGATGACGACCATATTGAAAAGGAATCGCTGGCTACGATTCTGCAACGGGAAGGTTACGAGACCATCACCGCAGGCGATGGGAAAGAGGCCCTCGAGAAGATTGAATCTTCCATTCCGGACCTTGTCCTCACCGACCTGAAGATGCCCTACCTCAACGGTCTGGAACTTTTGACGGAAATCAAATCGAAATATCCCGACATCGAGGTGATCATTATCACCGGTTATGCCACAGTAGAGTCGGCCATCAATGCCATGAAGGTCGGGGCGATCGACTATATCTCCAAGCCCTTCAATGTGGAAGAGGTCAAGATCATCATCCGGAAAACCCTGGAACAAAAGGGGCTTCGTGAAGAGAATGTACAGCTCAAGAAACAGTTAAAGGAACACTACCGATTCCGTAACATCATAGGAAGCAGCCACGAAACCCAGGAAGTCATCCGTATCCTGAAAAAGGTCATCAACGGAATGAGCCCCGTCATGATCACCGGCGAAGAAGGGACCGGGAAAGAACTCCTGGCCAAGACCCTGCATTTTAACAGCCCCCGCAAAGACCGCCCCTTCATCACACTCAATTGTGGCGCCTTCGAGGCGGAACAGTTAGATGAACAAATCTTCGGTTCCCATACCGGCAAGGGAGTTCTGGAACAGGCCAACCGGGGAAGTCTCTTTATGGACGAGATTGAAAACCTTCCCCTCAACATACAGGTCAAGCTGCTGGAATGCATGAAAGACAAGGAACTGAAAATCCCCTGGAAAAACAAGGCGATCCCCCTGGACATCCGGTTCATCACCGCAACCACGGAAGATCTTGGACGGGAAACGGAAACGGGACAATTCCGGGAAGACCTCTACTATCGCCTGACCGTGATTCCGATTCATATCCCCCCCTTGCGGGAAAGGCGGGAGGATATCCCCCTTCTGATCAATCACTTTTTAAAATCCCTCAATGAAGAGCACGAAAAAAACATTCACGCCCTCTCTTCCGAAGCCCTCGATTTCCTGATGAAGTACAATTGGCAGGGAAACATTACGGAATTGCATAATGTCATTGAGCGGGCCGTCATCCTGACGGAAGGCAACGAGATCACCATTGACGTCTTCCCCGTCCGACTCAATGAGGTTCGGGAAGAGGAGATCCTCGCCATACCGAAGATCCCCGTTGCAGGGATTCATCTCAAGGATGAAGTAGAAAAATTCGAAACCAAGTTGATCAATCACGCCCTGAAACGGACCAACGGAGTGATTACGCTGGCGGCGGAAATGTTGAAGCTCAAGCGAACGACACTCGTGGAAAAGACGAAACGTCTGAAGGATGTGATCCGGGTTTGAGAGCTATATCCCCCATCAAGGCGGATGATTACTGTGCCGAGGGCAACCGGATTGATTACAAGTTCATCATGCTTTGAAAGGATGAAACGGTGATGAAAGAACAATTCCAGATATCCGATATTATCGGTGAGACACGGGGCATCAAACTTGCCCGGCGGCTCATCACCCAGGCGTCCAAAACGGAAACGCCCGTTCTGTTGCAGGGAGAAAACGGGACCGGCAAGGGGCTGATCAGCAAGATCATCCATTTCAACAGCAGCCGTTCCAACAAACCCCTGGTGACATTGAACTGTGCCGGTTGTGACGAGGAAACCCTGGAGCGTGAACTTTTTCACGAAGACGAGGAGTTCAAGAATGTCTTCCAGCGGGCGCAGGGGGGCACCCTCTTTCTGCAGGAAATCGACGCCATTCCCCTTCCTCTGCAGATCAAACTGTTAAACAAGGTCAAGAAAGATCCCTTCCGGAACAGCAGTAGTATCGCCAGGATGATCCAGCAGGCACGGCTGATCACCTCCACGGAAAAAGAACTGGAAAAACTGATCCGCAAGAAAAAATTCCGGGAAGACCTCTATTATCAGTTGAACGTGATCCACATCTACCTTCCCCCGTTACGCAAAAGGATCAAGGACTTCCCGATCCTGGCCGAATATTTTCTCAACAAGGCCTGTGTCAATCTCGAGAAGACTCCACCGAGGATCTCCAACGATCTCTACCCCGTCCTCCGTTCCTATGAGTGGGTCGGAAACATTCAGGAGTTCGGGAATGCCATCGAGTTCGCCGCCAACCTCGTACCGGAAGGTCAGGAGATTACGGAGAGAGATCTCCCGGAACATATCATCAATGCCAAGGGATACGACATCGCCAACGAGATCCTCTTCCCCCAGAAGGGGATCGACCTGAAAAATGCCGTCAAGAAATTTGAACGGAACCTGATTCTGCAGGCCCTGGACCAGGCCGACGGGATCATCAGCAACGCCGCAGAGATCCTCCACGTCAAACGGACCACCCTGGTGGAAAAAATCAAACGGGAAAAGATCAACTCCGAACGGTTCAAGAAACGGCGCCGACTTCGCAAGACCTTGCGAAAAAGAAAGATCATCTCATAA
>CAYQVN010000021.1:8848-14379 GCA_964420895.1 uncultured Nitrospirota bacterium
AACGCCCGCTCTACAATCCGTGCGATGATCCGACGGGCGATCTCAGTTTTGGGAAGAAGCTTGGTCTCTTCGACCGTCCCGGTCCGGTCGAGGATCAGCACCCGGTTCTTATCCGACCCGAAACCGGCGCCCTCCTCCGCCACATCATTCGCCACAAGAAGGTCCACACCCTTGACCGTTAGCTTGCGCCGCGCTTTTTCTTTGAGGTTTCCCGTTTCGGCGGCAAAACCAACCAGGAACTGATCGGCCCGCTTCCGCTCCGCAAGGGTTTTCAAGATGTCCGGATTCTCGACGAGGTGGAGCGTCACAGGCTCCTCCCCCTTTTTTATTTTTTCCTTTGCAGGGGTCTCCGGCCGATAGTCACCCACCGCCGCAGTCATGATGAGGACATCACTCCGGGGGAAAAGTCTTTCCGCTGCCGTCTGCATCTCTGCCGCCGTTTCCACGGCGACAAAATCCACCCCTTCCGGCGGGGACAGTCGGGTCGGTCCGCTGACCAAGGTGACCTGAGCCCCCTGCCGCAGGGCCTCGACCGCAAGGGCATAGCCCATCTTTCCCGAGGAACGATTGGTAAGAACTCGTACGGGATCGACCGGTTCCGTCGTGGGACCGGCTGTCACGAGGACCTTTTTCCCCCGCAAGGCCCCCTTCGGCAGTCCAAGATCTTCAATGGTCCGGAGGATCTCCTCTACCTCGGCCATCCGGCCGGGTCCCTCCTCCCCGCAGGCAAGTTCTCCCGTCCCCGGTTCAAGGAGATGAACCCCCCGCTTTCGCAGCGTCTCGATATTGGCCGTCACTGCAGGATGGGAGTACATCCGTGTGTTCATGGCCGGGACAATCAGAAGAGGGGCATTCAGGGCAAGAACCATGGTAGAGAGGAGATCATCGGCGATCCCGTTGGAGATCTTTCCGATGATATTCGCCGTGGCAGGCGCAATCACCATCAGATCCGCATGAAAAGGCTCTTCGATATGGGGCATGGAGGAGCCGTGGATTTCAAACAGGGAAGTCAAAACAGGGAAACCGGACAAGGTTTCCAAGGTCAGGGGGGTCACAAATTCTTGGGCATGGTGGGTCAGTACGACACGGACTTCGTGGTGAGCCTTGACAAGGCCACGGACAAGATCAGGGATCTTGTAGGCGGCAATCCCGCCGCTTACCCCCAGGAGCACGCGCATCCCATTTCCCATGGCCCAAACCTCTTAAGCGCTCTCTTCGGCTTTCTTCTTTTCCTTGGCCTCCGTAGCTGCCTTCCGTTTATCCTGCATGGCTTTCAGTTCCATCTCTTCTTTTTCCCGGACACGATTTTCCATCTCTTCCCGGATTTCCCGAGCCTCTTCCGGATCGTAGTAAGAAACCTTCCCTTCAGCCAATTCATGCAGTGCCATCGTAATCGCCTTGCAGTAAGGAGTTTCTACGAGGATTTTCTTCCCCTGCATGAGCATTTTGGCCCGTTGCGACACAACATGAGCCAGTCGGAACTTGCTCTCTTCGATCTTTTTCTCCTGAATCTCCAACGGTAATAAAATTGCCATATCCATCCTCCATCCAGCGGCGCTGCGCCGACCGTTTGTGACGCAGGTTCTTCATCTTCTCCGCTATATCTCTAAAAATTCTTTCTCCACCCATCGGGAGTCGACCCTGTCAACTGATTTTCTTTCCGCACGCAGGATTGAAAGGAGATCCTCCAAGGCCTCCTCAAAATCATCATTGATCAAAAGATAATCATACTTCTGAAATTGGGAAATCTCCTGTCGCGCCTGTTTCAGACGTCTTAAAATCTCCTCTTCTCGATCCGAGGCCCGCCCCCGCAACCGGTTCTCCAGTTCAGCAAAGGAAGGGGTCACGACAAAAACGAAGACTGCATTCAGGTCTTTCTGGGCCATCAGTTTCTGCGCTCCCCCGGCATCGACATCGAGGATCACGTCGGAGCCTTTCTCCAGGATCTCCCGGACAACCTTTTTGGAAGTCCCGTAGAAATTACCGTGGACCGGCGCCCATTCCAGGAACTCACCCTTTGCCGACATTTCGTCAAAGACGTCCGGGTCGACAAAGAAGTAATCACGGCCATCCACCTCCCCGGAACGGGGTAGACGGGTCGTATAAGAGATGGAATGGGTTAGCTGCGGAAGTCGCTCAACCGCCGCACGGCAAAGCGAGGTCTTGCCCGCACCGGAAGGAGCAGAGAGAACCGTCAGGATCCCTTCACTGCTCACATGCGATTCACTCATCATGGAATAGTTCGAGAAGATCGATTAGAGAAAATCCAACATTTCATTATTGGAAAAGAGATGTAGCTCTCTTTATTGATTGCCGCCAGACTCAAAGGTCTCTTTTTCCGCCTTCGTAAAGAACCGCTGACTGATGGTTTCCGCCTGTACCGCGGAAAGTATGACATGATCACTGTCCGTGACCAGAATCGCCCGCGTCCTTCTCCCCTGTGTGGCGTCGATCAGCTTTCCCGACCCTTTGGCCACCTCTTTCAATCTTTTCATGGGAGCAGAACTCGGCGTCACTACCGCCACAATACGTTCCGCCACAACGACGTTTCCGTAACCGATGTTGATAAGATCTTTTGTCATAGACTTCCCCCTCCTTTTGGATGAGAAAAGAAATTCGGCCACCTGCTCTCGGCCCGGACCATAATAAAATAAAATCGCATGAAAATGCAAGCTTTATTCAACATTCTGGATCTGTTCACGTAATTTTTCCAGTTCACTCTTACAGGTCACCACCCACTGACTGATCTGAAGATCATTCCCCTTGGAACCGATCGTATTGATTTCCCGGTTCATTTCCTGGAGAAGGAATTCCATCCTCCGTCCATGGGGACCGGGGGCCGTCAGCATATCCCCAAACTGTTGTATATGGCTCAACAGGCGGTCTACCTCTTCCGTAATATCACAACGATCTGCGAAAAGGGAGACCTCCTGAAGGAGGCGGGTTTCATCAATCTCCGCTCCCGGCTGGAGAGATGCCAGACGTTTGGCCAGGCGTTCCCGGTAAGCGACTACAACAGTGGGCGCCTGTTCCCTGAAACGTTTCTGCATCTCTTCCAATATCCCCAGAGAGGCAATGATCACCTGCTTCAGATTATTCCCTTCGGTCTGCCTCATCTTGTCGAGGGATGCCAGAGCTTCCTCCAGGGAAGGGAGAAGTTCCGCCCAGATCTGATCCATATCCTGTCCCTCTTCCACGATACGGAAAATTTCACGATAAGCGACCAGGTGATCGAGGCTGACTTCCTGCGACAGGCCGTAACGTTCTTTCAAATGTTTCATCGCCTGATAGACCTGGTCGGAAAGATCTTCATTCACGGCCAATGTGCAGGCCTCAACACGGGCGGGATCGGTCGGATTACAGGAGAGATCAATGCGACCCCGTTTAGCCGTCTTCTTAATCGCCTCTCGAAAACGGGGTTCCAGGGCGGAAAGCGCGCGGGAGAAGTGAAAATGGGGATCACTGAAACGGTGATTCACCGACCGGATCTCCGTACACCAGCCGCCTGCTTCTCCCCGACCGAAACCGGTCATGCTTTTGATCATCCTTGATCCTTTACTTGTTATGATTTGACCGGATTATAGATTGAATAATGTATATTGTCAAATCAGATTTACCTTTACAAGCGAATAATTAGATTTTAAACTTCTTTTCATGGATTCTTTCATCATCAAAGCCATCGGGGATGAATGGCAAAAGATACTGCCGGCGGCCCGGATTCAACGGATCGCAGAAATCCGCAACAACGAGTTCCTTTTTACCCTGCGCACTCCAGGGCGGAACCGGAAGTTATTGATTTCCTGTAATCCTGCCCATCCGTCCCTCCATCTGACAGAGAGCCACCTCCAGGCCGTCTCCCCCACCCCCTTCTGTATGGTGCTGAGAAAACATCTGATCGGCGGGACCGTCCAGGAGATATCCCTACCCCCCCTGGAGCGGATTCTGACCCTCACCATACATCGGCGCAGGGAATCAGGAGTGCTGAAAAAGATTCATCTCATCATTGAAATCATGGGAAGACGGAGCAACCTGATCCTCACCGATCCGGATACCGGAAACATCATCGATTGTGCCCGGCACATCCCCGGAGAGCAGAACCGGTTCCGGCAGCTTCTCCCGGGACATCCCTACATTGCGCCGCCCCGTCCCGAAAAGATCGACCCCATGGATCTCACCACAACCGACATCCCGGCCGACCTGCCACAAAGCGGTTCACCCCATCAATGGCTTGTGGAACGAATCGGGGGAATCAGCCCCCTCCACGCAAAGGAGATCCTATACCGCAGCAAAGAGAGAGGGATTCTCCCGGTGATCGAAACGTTCATGGACGATTATGGCGCGGGACGTTTTGAACCGTCGATCTACCAATCCTCCGATGGGTGCAGACTGCTCCTGAGTGCATGCCGGTTGGATCACCTCGCAGATTTTACAAAGATCCCCTTCGACACGATGAATGACGCCGCCGACCGACACCGGGAAATGGCCCGGGTGACGAAAGAACTTGATCGACCCCGCGCATCCCTATCGAGAGCCCTCGAAAAAGTGATCGGGAAACAGGAAAGGATCCTGAAGCACATCGAAAAAGATCGCACCGCCTGCAAAGACCTGGACCGGTTACGGCAGACGGGGGAATGGATACAGGGGAACCTCTATCTTCTGAAAAAAGGCATGGCGGAAGCCGAATTGTCCGACCCGATGGGAGAAGACCCCCGGACGCTCCGGGCCGTCCTGGACCCACAGTTGGCTCCCTATGAGAATGCACAACGGTATTTCCGGCGTTACAGGAAACTCCAGAGGAAGGAGACAGCGACAGAAAACCGGTTCAAAAAAATATCCGGGGAACTGGAATATCTCCTGCAGGTCCGGGAAACGATCCGGCAGGCCGAAACAGCGGAGGACTTAGACGAGATTCGCGAGGAACTGGCCGTCGGGAAATACCTTGCCCCACGCCGGGCAAAGAAGAAGAAAAAGAAACAACCGATCCGGCCGCCTCTCTGCTATCTCTCCTCGGAAGGGCACACCCTCCTGGTCGGCCGGAACAACCACGGAAATGACCGACTGGTCACACGCATTGCAGGGCGGGAAGATCTCTGGTTTCACGCCCGGGGAATCCCGGGCGCCCATGTGATCCTGCGCAATCCAGAAAAAAGAGAGATTTCAAAGGAGGTCCTCCATGAAGCGGCGCTCCTTGCCGCCTACTACAGCCGGGGGAAAGAGCACCCCAAGGTCCCCGTCGTCTACACCCGGCGAAAGCACGTCAAGAAACCTCCGGGGGCCAAACCGGGGATGGTCCTGGTTCATCACGAAAAGACCCTCCTCGTCAACCCACGGCAAGAGGATCTCCCTCTCCCCTGTCCGGAAGAGGAAACCTGATGAGAAACTTGAGTGATAGATTTTTCATGCGGTCCGGGAAACGATGAAGTTGTAGAGCCATGCAAAGATCGCTCCACGACCCCGCCGTCAACGACTGCCCAGAAGCGCAGAGACCACAGAGAAAATCAAATCGTGTCAAAGAGAAAGTCAAAGTCAAA
>CAYQVN010000022.1:0-14166 GCA_964420895.1 uncultured Nitrospirota bacterium
GATCTTGCTTTTTCTATCTCCTGCCTTTCTCCGTGTGCTCCGTGAGCTCCGTGGTGAATTGCCTTTGACCTTGCCTTTGCCATTGTCGTGCCTTTCTCCGTGTCCTCCGCGTCTCCGTGGTGATCGCCTTTCGCCTTTGAATTGCTTGATTTCTATCGCCTGATTCCATGAACAAATCGTGGTTGACAATCCCCGTCTGTTAAAATAACATGCCTTACAATCTCTGCTCCATCAGGACGCCCATTCAACAGGAAAATTTCAAGCGATAAGGTCCCCGATCATGAAAATCTTAGTTATCGGTTCAGGCGGCAGGGAACATGCCCTGGTCTGGAAGATCGCCCAAAGTCCGAAGGTTGAAAAGATCTATTGCGCGCCGGGAAACGGCGGGATTGCGGCATTGGCGGAATGTGTCCCCATCGGATCCGAGGAGATCGACAAACTCCTCGATTTCGCCCGGGAAAAGAAGATCGATCTGACCGTTACCGGTCCGGAAGCGCCGCTCACCCTCGGGATCGTTGATCGCTTTGAGGAGGCGGGGCTTTCCATCTTCGGCCCTCGCAAAGAGGCGGCCATCCTTGAGGGAAGCAAGCAGTTCACCAAGGACTTCCTGAAACGGCACAACATCCCCACAGCAGCATACGGAAGCTTTCAGGATCCACAGGCCGCCATCGACTATATCCGTAAGCAGGGCGCCCCGATCGTGGTCAAGGCCGACGGCCTGGCCGCAGGCAAAGGGGTCTTCGTCGCGCAGGACGTGGACGAGGCCGTCGCCGCCGTCCGGACGGTGATGGAAGAGAAAAAATTCGGGAACGCCGGAACAACGGTCGTTGTGGAAGACTGTCTTGTCGGAGAGGAAGCCTCTTTCATGGTCTTTTCCGACGGCAAGACGGTGGTCCCCATGGTTTCCTCCCAGGACCACAAACAGGCCTACGACGGCGATGCCGGGCCGAACACGGGCGGCATGGGCGCCTATTCTCCGGCACCTGTGATCCAGGGCCGGACCTCGGAGATCATGGAAAAGATCATGATCCCCACGATCCGTGGTATGGCGGAAGAGGGCCGTCTTTTTAAGGGCGTTCTCTACGCGGGTCTGATGATGACCGAAGCGGGCCCGCAGGTCCTGGAATTCAACGTCCGTTTCGGAGACCCTGAGGCACAGCCGATCCTCTTTCGATTGGAGACGGACCTCATCGAGATCATGGAGGCGACCCGGGAAAACCGTCTTCATGAATGCCGGATTGAATGGAGCGAGGATGCCGCCGTCTGCGTGGTCTTGGCCTCCGGTGGTTATCCCGGCGCTTATGAGAAAGGGAAGGTGATTACCGGTCTATCCGATTTTCCGGCCTCACCGGATCTCGTTGTCTTCCATGGCGGGACCCAAAAAGTAGATCAGAAGATCCTCACGGCAGGAGGCAGGGTTCTGGGGATCACAGCCTCGGGTCAGGATCTCGCCACAGCACTCGGCCGCGCCTACGACGCCGTCCACCGGATCGATTTTCCGGGGAAACATTTTCGTACCGACATCGGCCAGAAGGGCCTGAACCGGAAAACCAATTGAGAGGAGACCGATGACCAAGCCACTTGTCGCTATCGTCATGGGGAGTGATTCGGACCTCCCCGTCGTGAAGGAATCCATATCGATCCTGAAGTCCTTTGATGTTTCTTACGAGGTGCGAGTCATTTCCGCCCACCGTACGCCGGGCCTTGCCGCCGACTTCGCCGGCAAGGCCGCGAGCAGGGGAATCCGGGTGATCATTGCCGCGGCCGGGGGTGCAGCTCATCTGGCCGGGGTCCTTGCTGCAGGAACCCCGCTTCCCGTGATCGGCGTTCCCATCCCCTCCACCTCCCTGCAGGGTCTTGATGCCCTGCTCTCCACGGTCCAGATGCCGGGTGGCGTACCGGTGGCCACCATGGGGATCGGGAACGGCGGGGCAAAAAACGCCGGTCTTCTGGCGATTCGCATCCTCGCGCTGGAGAATAGCGATCTAAAAAAGGCACTGAAAGAATTCCGGGCGGCACAGCAAAAAAAAGTGGAAGAAGCCGATCAACGCGTAAGGGACCTGGAATGAAAGGCGGGCTCTTACTTCCTCTCCTTTTTCTCCTTCTCTTTCCTGTTCCTGCGGCCGCCTCCGGCGCGGATGCAAGCGCTCCCGGAGGAGAGGCAAACCTTTCCGAAAAGCAGATTCAGCAGCTCCTTGAACAGAATGAGGTCGCTCTTCCCCTGCAAACCTGTCTGCAACTGGCCCTGAAAAACAACCTGGAAATCGCCATTGAGCGAGTCAATCCCGCCATGAGCCGGCAAAAGGTAGAGCAGGCAAAATCGACATTTGACCCTGTCGCCTCGTTGTCCGTCTCCAAGGACCGCTCCGTCCGCCAGGTCAGCTCCGCCCTGGCCCTCCCACCCCGGAATGAACTGGAAGATATCAACATGGATGCCGGGGTGGCCGGGAAGTGGGTCACCGGCACGGAAACGGAACTCCACTTCAACAGCAGCCGTAACCGAACCAACTCCGTCTTTGCCGGGCTCAATCCGACCTATTCTTCGGAGTTGGTCCTTTCTTTGACGCAACCGCTCCTGAAAAACTTCGGGATCTCCGCTAATACCACCGCGATCCGGATCGCTTCGAATAATCAGACCATCTCCCAGTACCAGTTCGCCGACCATGTCATGGAGGTCCTTTACGCCGTGGAATCGGCCTATTGGGAGCTGGTCTATGCGGGCAAGGCTCTGCAGGTCGAGGAGGAATCACTGAAGCTTGCAGAGGATTTCGTGAAATTGACGGAACGGAAGGTTGAGGTCGGGCTATTGCCCAAGGTCGAGATCCTCCAGGCCGAGGCGGAAAGGGCCGCCCGGGAGGAAGGGACCATCTCCGCCCGGGACACCCTGCGGGATGCCGAGGATTTGTTGCGCAGACTCCTGAACCTCTCCGAGGAAGCGGGGTACTGGGAGATCCGTCTTGTTCCCACCGATCAGCCCCGGGTTGAACCGGTCGCCTCCGATCTGCCAGAGGAACTTCAGGAGGGTTTCAAACACCGGCCGGACCTGAATCAGGCCAAGATGGATCTGGAAAACCGGAAGATCCGATTCCGGTATACCCGGAATCAGCTCTTGCCCCGGGTCGACCTCGTGGGGTCCCTCGGCGTCAGCGGTCTGGCCGGGTCGGCTCAGGCACAGCAGGATTTTCAGAACCCCGGGCAGACCGTCCTCAGTCCTTTCGATGGAAACTACAATGATTCTCTGGACGAGTTAAAAAGCGGCGACAACTATTCCTACGCCATTGGGCTCCAGGTCACCTACCCCCTGGGAAACCGAAGTGCCAAAAGCGAGATGATTCTGGCCGACCTGGAAAAACGGAAGGCCCTCTTCGGCCTCAAGGCGCTCGAAAACAAGGTGATTCAGGAGGTGCGAGAGGCCTACCGGCAGATCGAAACAAACCGGAAACGGGTCGCCGCCGCTGAAGCGGCCCGGAAGCTGGCGGAGGAACGGCTGAAGAGTGAAACACGCCGCTTCGAGCTGGGGATGGCCACCAGTCACGATGTCCTGGAGTTTCAGGAAAAATTCGCGGTAACCCGACGCAATGAACTCCGGGCCCGAATCGATTACCGAGCCTCCCGGGTCAAGCTGGAACGGGTCAAGGGGACACTGCTCCAGTACAAGGGGATCACCCTGGAAACCCTCTCCTTACGCTGAAAGACGCCGGCCCTGCCGATCGAAGAGAGGGGTCTGAAACAGTCCGAGACGGTGGAGACGAAAAAGAACCCCCGTCTTCAGGACCCCCAGACCGTAGGTGACGCTCCGGGAAAAGTTGATCGACGAGGCCTCTTCGAAATACTTCGTGGGGCAGGTAATCTCTGCGATAGAGTATCCGAAATAGATAATCTGGGCCAGCATCTGGTTGTCGAAGACAAAATCATCGGAATTCTCCTCCAGGGGAAGGGTCTCCAGGACCTCCCGGGAAAAGGCCCGGTAGCCGGTATGATATTCCGAGAGTTTGTGGGAGACCAGCAGATTCTCCACGGCCGTCAGAAAACGGTTGCTCATATACTTGTAGAGGGGCATCCCCCCCCTGAGCGCACCGATCCCCAGGATACGTGATCCCAGGACGACATCGTAGAGCCCTTCCGCAATCAACGAGGACATGGCCGTGATCAGCTTGGGAGTGTACTGGTAATCGGGATGGAGCATGACCACGATATCGGCGCCACCCTTTAAGGCCTCACGGTAACAGGTCTTCTGGTTCCCGCCATAGCCCAGGTTTTCGTGATGCTCAAAGGTCCGGATCCCCAGGCGCGCCGCCACTTCGAGGGTCCGGTCGGAACTCTTGTCATCCACGAGAAGGACCTCATCGACGATGTCATGAGGGATTTCGGCAAAGGTGGCCTCCAGTGTTTTTTCGGCGTTATAGGCCGGCAGGACCACAACAATCTTTTTATCGTTCAGCAAGTGCTTCTCCTTTCAGTGATTGACGTACAAAACCCAAGTTCTCCTGCCACGAATCTTCACGAATAAACACGAATTCCGTTTTTTTTCATTCGAGATCATTCGTGTCGATTCGTGGCTGTACTTCAAGGTTGTGTTCTTTGATTCGAGATTATTCGTGTTTATTCGTGGCTGAGATTTTTCCAGCATCATTTTCCACGATCCCCCCTAACAGATCGTACTCGAAGGCATCGGTAATTCGGACCGGATAGAATCGACCCACATCGGCATTCCCCTCATTGATCAGGACCTGCCCGTCGATCTCCGGCGCCTGTCCGTAGTAACGGCCGGCAAGGAGCAGGTCAGTCTCGGAAGACCTTCCTTCCACCAAAACCTCCAGGGTCTTGCCGATCCGTTCCTCATTCCTCACCTTGGAGATCTCTGCCTGAATCTCCATGAGGATCTCTCTGCGATCTCTTCGTACCTCCGGCGGGACCGGGTCGGGTAGCGACGCCGCGGGCGTTCCCTCTTCCCGGGAATATTCAAAGACCCCGAGATGGTGAAAACGGGTCTCCCGGACAAAATCGCAAAGGGTACGGAAATCCTCTTCCCCTTCGCCGGGAAACCCGACGATCAGGCTGGTCCTCAGCACGACATCGGGGATGGACTCCTGCACCCTCCCGATCCGGCGACGCAAATCGTCTCCCCTTGCCTGCCGGTTCATCTTCTTCAGGACCGGATCACTGATATGCTGGATCGGCAGGTCGAGATAGGAAAGGATCTTTTCTTCCGAAGCGACAAGGCCGATCAGATCGTCCGTGAGATGGTCGGGATGAAGATACATCAAGCGAATCCACTGGAGCCCCTCCACGGCCGAAAGCTGCTGAAGCAGGGAGGACAAGGCGCCCCGTTCACCCCGGTCGCTTCCGAATCGGGTGATATCCTGTCCGATCACGATCAGTTCCCGAACCCCCTCATCGGCCAACCTCCCGGCCTCCTCGATCAGCGCAGCCGTCTCCCGGCTCCGATGGGGTCCCCGGATCATGGGGATCGTGCAATAACTGCAGCAGTGGCTGCACCCCTCGGAGATCTTCAGGTAGGAGGTATAAAAAGGGGTCAGAAGGGTCCGTGCAATCGGGGAACGATCCGGCCCCTTCGCAATTTCGTTTCTCTCTTCCTGCAGAATCCGGTCGATCTCCGCAACGATCCGCCTTTCATCCTCCAGGGTGAGGAAGGCATCCACCTCGGGGATTTCCCGTTGCAGTTCCGCCCGGTACCGCTCCGCCAGACAGCCGGTGACGATGACTCCCCGCAAATCTCCGGCCTCCTTCCGGCGGCAATAGTCCAGGATCGTGTCGATCGACTCTTCCTTTGCAGACTCAATAAAACCACAGGTGTTAATCAGGACCAGATCCGCTTCGCCTTCGTCCCCCGTCAGGGTATAACCGGCCCGGTTCAGACGGCCCGCCATCTCTTCACTGTCGACCAGATTTTTCGGGCAGCCCAACGAAACGAGGCCGATCTTTTTCCCATTCATGGCTGTTGGATCACTTTCACCCCGGCAGGCGCCACAAACCGGAAGAAGGAATCGGTCAGCCCCTGATTGATCTTCACGTCCCGGAAATGGAGTTCCGTCACATTGCCGTAGAGGTCGTACTGATCGATCCGCCCCACATGGAAGTCCTTCTTGTCTACAAAGAGGAGGATCCGGCGCAGGGCCACGGACTTCGGGTCCCGGGGGGTCAGTTGCAGGATGGTTCTCGTCGATCGGTCAAAAGAAGGATCGCTGTTGAAGGAAATGGCATAATCCTTTTCGGCGGACTTCAAACCCTCGAAAAAGACCAGTGGAGATCGGACGCCCCCCTTCCCCGCTAGCTGAACCTTCCGGGCCTGCCGGATCTCGGGAGAATACTGGATCACTTCGTCGCCATCGATATAATACTGATCCTCCGATGGTTTTGAATAATCCCAGCGCATCTTCCGTTGTCGCTTGAGATAGACCCGGCCCTCGGAACGCTGATCTTCCGGATAGGAAAGGATCCGGGCCACCTGAACAAAATCGGCCTGAAAATCCTTCAGCGACTGGTAATGGGCCTCCACCCCCGCAATCACGGAAGCAAGGTCCTTACCGGCATCGGCGGCGGCGGAAAACCCTGGAAAGAGGACTCCCCACAGAAAAAGGCAATAGAGGAAACCCCGACGTTGTATGTACAAACTTGAATCCCCCTACATCCCCCTTTTCAAAGGGGGACTTAAAAACAACGGCATCCCCCTTCCAGGGGGCAGACCAAAGACAAGTCCTTTGGGCGTGGACTTTATACTATAGACGAACGATTCCGCCTTCCATTCATGATGACTTCGCAAGAAGTCATCATCTTCAATTGAAATCCTTTCCCACAAGCACATCCCGGGGCCGCGCCCCGTCAGCGGGACCGACCACCCCCTCCCGTTCCATCCGCTCGATCATCCGCGCCGCCCGATTGTAACCGACGCGAAGCCGGCGCTGCAGCATGGAGATCGAGGCCTGCCGGCTATCGATCACCAGGTTGACAGCTTCATCGTAAAACTCGTCATAGGGTTCCTCCTCGTCCTTTTCTCCGCCGGAACGAATCTCCGCCTTGAGGACTTCTTCATCATATTCCGGTTTCCCCTGCCGTTTCACAAATTCGACGACCCGCTTGATATCGTCATCGGACAGGAAAGAGCCGTGAAGCCGGATCAGCTGCGATGAGGCCGGCGGCAGAAAGAGCATGTCTCCCTTGCCGAGGAGATGTTCGGAACCAACGGTATCGAGGATGGTCCGGGCATCATATTTCGAGGAGACCTGAAAGGAGATCCGGGCCGGGAAGTTGGCCTTGATCACACCGGTAATGACGTCTGTCGAAGGGCGCTGCGTCGCCATGATCAGGTGAATCCCCGCAGCCCGCGCCATCTGGGAGAGGCGGGTGATCGCCTCCTCCACATCCCGCCCGGCGACCATCATCAGGTCGGCCAGTTCATCGATGACAATCACCAGATAGGGCAGGCGCATCGGCTTTTCGCCCACATCCTCCGACTCGTCCGCGTTGAGGGAAAGGGTCGCATTCTTCTTGGACCATTCCTTGATCTCCTTGTCGATGGCCCGATTGAATCCAACAATGTTCCGCACCCCTTTCTCGGACAGGAGCTGATAGCGCCGCTCCATCTCCTTCACCGCCCAGAAGAGCGCCCCCGCCGCCTTCCGGGAGTCGGTCACCACCGGGGCGATGAGGTGGGGGATCCCGTCATAAATGGAAAGCTCCAGCATCTTGGGATCGACCATGATCAACCGGACCTCGTCGGGCTTGGCATTAAAAAGGATACTCAGGATCATCGAGTTGACGGCCACCGACTTTCCCGAGCCTGTCGCCCCGGCCACGAGGAGGTGGGGCATTTTGGCAAGATCGTAATGAAAGGGTTCACCGAAAATGTTCTTCCCGATGGCGAGATTGAGAAGAGCCTTCGATTTCTGATAGGTTTCGGTGGTGAGGATATCCTTCATGTAGACATCCTCCCGGTTATTGTTGGGGATCTCGATCCCGACGGCGGCCTTCCCCGGCAGGGGCGCCACGATCCGGACCCGGATGGCCCGCATGGCCATGGCAAGGTCGTCGGCCAGATTAACGATCTTACTCACCTTGATCCCCGGCGCAGGCTGGTACTCATACATGGTCACCACCGGACCGGGATGGACCTCCGTCACCTGCCCGTGGACCCCGAAATCGGCCAGTTTCTTTTCAAGGATCTCGGAGTTCATCAACAGCTCGTCCCGGCTCGCCTTCTTCTCCGGTTCGGGTGGGTCGTCAAGAAGGGTCATCGGCGGAAGCCGGTAGACGCCGTCGGTGGCATGGAAGTCGAGTTCCTCCTGAAAGGCGTCAACCCCCTTCTTCGGTTCCTTTTTCTCTTCCACCTTCGGTTTGGGCCGACGGCTTTTGATTTCGATCTTTTTCTTCAAGACCTGGGTCTTCTTTTCCTTTTCCTTCTTGTAGAGATAGCGGGTTTTCCCCTTTTCATAGAGGACTTTGAGAATCTCTCCACCCTTGACGGCCATCGTCAGAAGGGAAAGACCGGTGGTAATCATCAGGGAGATCAGAAAAAGGGTCAGAACGATGAGGTAGGTCCCTGTTTTCGCAAAGAGAAGGAGCATCCCCTTCGACAGGGCCGATCCGATCCACCCCCCGGCTTGGTAGAGGGTCTGGGAAAATAGATGGATGGAGTGATAATGGAGGCCGAGGAGTGTGGCAAGGGAGAGAACCAGGATCACGCCGCCGCTGAGATGGAGGAGGACCTTCCGCCGAGTCCATTCCATCTCCCGGATAAGAGAAGCGGCGAAAAGAAGAATAAAAAGGGGAACCAGAAAGGCCGCCCCCCCGATCAGATGAAAAAGGATGTCCGAGAGATAGGAACCGACAAGGCCGCCGTAATTTTCGATCCGGCCATTCCCGGGAGTGGTAAAGGAGACATCGTGATTGTGATAGGTGAGCAGACTGATGAAAACAAAGACCGCCGCCACTGTACAGACGATCCCCAGTCCTTCCCGGACCTTCGGGTGGTTCCGCCAGTCCTTCAAAGGCCTCCCCTCTTTTTTCGATGAGTTCTTCACAAGGCGTCTTCCTCAGATAAGCCAGAAAAAGGTGATCCCCGCCACCCCCCAGCAATAGAGGGCAAAGACGGTCAACCCCTTGCGCTTCAGGGCCGCCATGAGAATCCGGATCGCCAGCCAGCCGCTGACGGCGGCGGTCACAAAGCCGACGAAAAAGGCAGAGCCCGAACCGCTCAACCCATGTCCGAGTATCTCTTTGCCTTCCAGGACCACGGCGCCTAATATCGCCGGAATCGACAGGAGAAAGGAAAATCGTGCGGCCGAATCGGCCTCGATCTTCCGGAAGAGCCCCATGGCAATGGTGGAACCTGACCGGGAGATCCCCGGGATGATCGAGACCCCCTGAATCAGACCGATGAGCAAGGCATCCAATACACCGATCCCCGAAAGGGGGCGAGCAGCCTTCGTCACCCGGTCGGCCGTGAAGAGGAGCAATCCCGTCACGGCAAGCATGAGAGCCACCACCGACGGCGACGCGAAAAGACGCTCAAATAGATCCTTGAAAAGAACGCCGATCACCCCTGTCGGGACAGTGCCCAACAAAATGAGCAGCGCGACCCTTCTCCACTTTGGATCGCCTTTCCCGAATAGGGCCGACAGAATCTCCAGCAGGTCCCTCCGGAAATAGACAAAAACCGCCAGCAGCGTCCCCAAATGGAGAACCACATCAAAGGCAAGGTTCGGCTCCGCGAAATGGAGGAGGTGCTGAGCAATCACCAGGTGACCGGAGCTGCTCACGGGGAGAAACTCCGTCAGGCCCTGTACCAGTCCGAGTATGGCGGCATTTGCAAGGGTCATCAATTACCTTTGCAGGAAGGGAGGGATCGACTCGCCGGCCATCAACTCCTCCGCCGTCTCCCGTTTCCGGACGACATAGTAGCGATCTTCGGAAACAAGGACCTCCGGAACACGGGACCGCGTATTGTAGTTCGAGGACATGACGAAACCGTATCCTCCAACGGACATGACGGCCATGAGGTCGCCCTGCTCATAGGGCTGGATCTCCCGCTCCTGTGCAAGGAAATCTCCCGACTCACAGATCGGGCCAACCACATCGGCGGTAATGTTTTCAGTGATCTTCCGCTCCACCGCCTGAATCCGGTGATAGGCCTGGTACAGGCTCGGCCGGACCAGATCGTTCATCCCGGCATCGACGATGATGAACTTCTTCCCGAGATTCTCCTTGGTATAACGGACCCGGGTCACCAGGATCCCGGCATTGCCGACGATTACCCTTCCCGGCTCAAAAATCATCGTGCAGTCCAGATCCTGGGTATGCCGGATCAGCGCCCGACCGTATTCCGTGGGATGGGGCGGCTCCTCTTCGTCATAGTTGATCCCCAGTCCCCCTCCCAGATCGAAGTAACGGATCGCCATCCCCTCGGCCCTGAGCGTCCCGATCAGTCCCTTCACCTTCTCCACGGCAGCGAGAAAGGGGGCGATCTCCGTCAGTTGGGAGCCAATGTGACAATCGACGCCAAGCGGTTCCACATGGGGAAGGTCACGAGCCAGTCGGTACGCCTCCGGCGCTTCTTCGATGGGGATCCCGAACTTGTTCTGCTTCAACCCCGTCGAGATGTAAGGGTGGGTCCCGGCGTCGACGTCGGGATTCACCCGGAAAGCGATGGGAGCGCATTTCCCCATCGATCCGGCCACCCCGTCGATCTCCCGTAATTCCTGCAGGGATTCGACATTAAAAAGAAGGATTCCCGCTTCGAGGGCCGCCCGAATCTCCTCCCTCCCTTTGCCGACACCGGAGAAGACGATTTTAGACGGATCGCCGCCGCTTTTCAGCACCCGCGCAAGTTCCCCGCCGGAGACGATGTCGAAGCCGCTCCCCAGCCGGGCGAAGAGGGACAACACGGCCAGGTTGGAGTTCGCTTTCACAGAATAACAGATCCGGTGAGGCGTCCCCTTGAGGGCTTTTTCAAAGGCAAGATAGTGCCGCTCCAGGGTGGCCGTACTGTAGAGATAAAAGGGGGTCCCGATCTTCTCCGCCACGTCGCGGATCGACACATCCTCACAGTAGAGCTGGTCCCCTCGATATTTGAAATGGTGCATGAAATCGTTCCTTTATCTTACTGTCCGACGACGGTTACCTTCCGAGAAGGTCGGCTCTCATTTGGCGTCGGGGCATCGTCATAGGCCGTCACCATATATTCGTAACGTTCCCCGGAGATCACCGACGCATCGGTGAAGGCCGTCACCGGTTTTTTCACCTCTCCCAGAAGACGGGCCTCTTTCTCCCCAGCGTCCCTCCGGTAGACCCGGTAGCCGGCCAGGTCGGGCTCGGGGTTCTCCTCCCAGAAGATCCGCACCAGTGCCGTCCCTGCGATTGCCTCCACTCCACGGGGCGAAGCCGGGGCGACAAGGTCGAGAGGGATCACCGAAACCTCGGAACTCGCCTCACTTTCGATCCAGGGGGGTCCCCCTGCGGCGACGCTGCGCACCACATAGAAATAGGGCGTACCATTTTGAAGGCCCCCGTCCAGGAATTGCGTTTCCTCGAGGGGAACAGCATTCACCGGATGGAGGGGAAAGAACTTTTTCGCACTACGCCGATAGACGAGATAGCGCAGTCCCTCTCCCTGCGGCGCTGACCATTGGAGGGTCACGAACCGATCCCCCGGTTCCGACAGCACCGTCGCAGGCGGGCGCGGTGCAGGCCCCCAGAAGACGCTCCGTTCTTCCGATTCCGGCCCGGCAAAGCCTTTATGACTCACCGGCACCACAACATAGGTGTAAAGCCTTCCCATCCATGCCGGTTCGATCTTCCGCGACAGTTGCACCCGTCCATTGATGATCTCCGCCGACTCCGGATCGACAAAGGCGAAGTCATGAAAACGGCGGCAGTTACATCCCAGCTTCCGGTCCGCCGTCACATCCTGATAGAACAATCGGTATCCGCTGATCTCGGCACGATGCTTCTCAGCGGGCGCCGGCCAGGACATGAGGACCTTCTCCCCCCGGACCTGTACCTCAAAACCGCTGACCGCCTTGGGCAGCTCCAGATCGGGTGAGATCAGGGGGGTTTTGACACCGCAGGCCGTCAACAACAGTCCGAGGAGGAGAAAGACCTGCATCGCAACTGCCGTCCCCTCAACCGCCCCGGCGGTTCCCGGAACCGCGGGCAACCTTACGCCGGATCGCCGCAAGGCGTTTCTTGACACGGGCCGGCGCCGTTCCCCCGGGGATATCCCGGGAATCAACAGACGCCTTCGGCGTAAGCACTCCATAAATGTCCTTTTCAATCGCAGGGTGGAAGGCCTTCATCTCTTTCAGGGAAAGGGAAACCAGGTCCCGGTCCGACTCCATACAGGACCGGACGATCCTTCCCGTCACCTCATGTGCCGTCCGGAAGGGGAGTCCTTTCCGAACCAGGTAATCGGCCAGATCGGTGGCCGTGGAAAACCCCTTCGCCGCGGCATCCTCCATCCGTTCCCGGCAAATCGTCAGACTCTCGATCATCCCGCAGAAGACCTTCAGGGAACCGACAACGGTATCCACAGTATCAAAAAGGGGCTCCTTATCCTCTTGTAAATCCCGGTTATAGGTCAAGGGGAGTCCCTTCAGGTTCGTCAGCATCGCCATGAGGTGTCCGTAGACCCGGCCTGTCTTTCCCCGAACCAGTTCCGGCACATCGGGATTCTTCTTCTGGGGCATGATGCTGCTCCCCGTGGCATAGTCATCGCCCATCTCCACAAAGGAGAAGGGTTCACTCGACCAGAGGATCAGCTCCTCGCTGAAACGGGAAAGATGCATCATGATCAGGGAGGCGGCCGTAAAGAATTCGACCAGATAGTCCCGGTCGCTGACGGCATCCATGCTGTTCTCCGTCAGACCGTCAAATCCGAGTTCCGCGGCCACAAAGTCCCGGTCGATCGGAAAGGGAGTTCCCGCCAGGGCGCCCGATCCGAGGGGAAGTCGGTTGACCCGTTTTGCACACTCGGCAAGCCGCTCCCGATCCCGCAGAAACATCTCGCAGTAGGCCAGAAGATGATGGGCCAACAATACGGGCTGGGCAATCTGAAGATGGGTAAAACCGGGGATGATCACCCCCTCCTCGGCCTTCGCCTTCTCCACGAGGATAAGGATCAGCTCCTTCAACAGGCCGTCGATCCCCCCGATGGCATCCCGAAGGTAGAGCCGGGTATCGAGGGCCACCTGGTCGTTACGACTCCGGGCCGTGTGAAGCCTGCCGCCCACATCACCGATCTTCTCGATGAGCCGCCCTTCGATATTCATGTGAATATCTTCGAGCTCGGGCCGGAAGGAAAAGGTCCCCTCGTCGATCTCCCGGGCAATGGAACGAAGCCCCTGGAGGATCTTCTTTGCGTCCGAGGACGGGATGATCTTCTGCCGGGCCAGCATCCGGCAATGGGCCATGCTTCCTTCGATGTCGTAGGGGGCCAGTCGTTTGTCGAAATGGACCGAGGCAGTGAAGGCCTCAACAGCCTCGTCCGTCTCCTTGGAGAAGCGCCCACCCCAGGGTTTTTTCTTCAAAAAGGGCTCCTTTGCAACACTCTATCTATTTGAAAGTATTGAAAAACATCATCATGCTGCCTTGACGGGATATCTTATCAACCGCCTCATTCGATGTCAAGGAGGGAATCATCGCTAAAGCCAACGATAGGAAAGCTTCGTTCATCAAAGATTGAGGGTTTCGTAAAAGATCCACCGGGGGGAATAAGCATTGCTTTCACAAGCAGATCGTGAATGATCCGCTGTCTGGGTCTCGGCGCGGCAAATAATGGCAAGAGAAGGACGGTACTCAGCTACCGCACTACCCCAGCCAAGAAACCGTCACTCTGCGGCCGGCTTCTTCACTACCTCGACCCGGGCATGAACAGGGATCTTCACCACTGGCACCTGCGGATGGTCGGTACGGATCACAACGAAGTTATCGAAGAGCGACTGCCCGGTGTCGCTGGAGAATTCCACAGAGACCTGTGTTTCTGTGCCTGCGGGAACGATTGCGTCGTTGAGGCGCACCTTGAAGTGGGCGTCGGCGGGATGCACCACCTCCAGATGGACTGGCTGATCCGAATTGTTTTTCAGGGTCACCGCCCGGTTGGGGACCTTTCCCCTCGGCATTACGCCGAAGTGTGACAGCCGAGGGTGATCG